>CBFICN010000102.1:0-13589 GCA_965661045.1 uncultured Myxococcota bacterium | reverse complement strand
GTCTCCCATTCCCGAAAGACCAAACTGATTGTAGCGCAATGAAATCAATACACCTTGTGCCGATGGTAAAGACGCCTGAAGATTCCCCAGTACCCTTCCACTGTCCGAAACTTGAAAGCCCAAACTTTCGCGTGCTGGCAACGACAATACCCCCATGTACACACCGTCTCCAGCTTGATCGCCTTTGATGGACCCATCATCTGTCAGCATGGTCCACTCAGGTCGATCATTCAACGTCACCATTGGTTCTTTCAACGCACGATCCGTCGCACTCAACTGAATTAAAATTTCAGACTGGCCTTCCGCAATCTCAGAGACTGTGCGTTCCGTGCCTTGTATCAACAGTGGTGGGGTTGAATCTTCCGGTGCTTGGGCTTCTCGAATGGGCATGTTGGGTGCATTGAGGTCCAACACTACCCCCTGTGTACTCGTCTTTAACTGGTACGTCGCGCTAGAAGCCTTGGGTACGCTGACTTCCACCTGCCCAATTGCACTGCCGTCCCCGTTTCGAACCGCCAAAACAATGCTTTGCTGATGCTGAATGTTGACTTGCCCGACAAATATCTGATCCCCTGCCACATCTCCCGGCAGTGCACCATTGTCCAACAATGCAGTTTCCAGCCCCTCAATCAACACAATCGGAGAATCCAGTCGACCAAACTGACGATCGTCGACCGCCACCCGTACCACCAAAGAATCTGCCCAAACAGTTGACATACACAGCAACAAGAACAGTTGAATGCACACTCCTTGCAGGAGCACTCTAAGAACCCTCAGAGTGTGGCTAGTCATTCATCGCCCCACAATTGCAACGGGTACTTAAAGCGAAAGCGCGTACAAAATCAGATTCCGTCACTATGCCAACCAAGACTTCTTTGGCGCCTTGCGTCTCCACAACCGGTACGCATCCAATTTTGTGTTCCAGCATCATTTCTGCCACGCTGCGAATACAGGCCGTTCGCTGAACAACGTGCACATGTTCATTGGCGACTGTGGTGATTGGTCGATTCAACCCACCACCTTCAACACTGATCATATCTCGCTTGGTGAAGATGCCCCTGACTTGATTGTGTTCATCGGCCACCACCAAATGTCTGAGACGGTGTGTTCTAAACACGACCAACGCTTCTTGCAATCGAGACGTTGGAGACAAGGTGATCACGTTCGGCGTCATGATTGATGAAATGGCTGCGCACTGATGTTGCGCAATCTTAATCTGTGCGGCCTTCCAAAAGCGCTCCATTTGTGCCGATGTTTGAGCCATGACTCCTCCAATCAAATATGTTAATTCATAGCCAATATGAACCCGAAGTGCACCCAAGTTGACCACAGAAAGTAAATTTGTACGTTCCGTATTCCTGTTGTAGACATTGACATGACAACATACCAATGATTATTCATTGTCGAACCACTCTTGACCCTATAGACCTTATAGACAGGATACGCAACAGCCACTTGTCCAATTATTTGAAGCCAATTGGAGCCTTTATGATGTCTTTACTCTCCTTGATGACCATGCTGAACACTGCCAGTGCAGAACCCACCACAGTAGACGTTGGTGTATTCGGATCGTGGCAAACCAAGGTGTTCAATGGAGATACGTGGCTACAGCAACAGCGCCTGCACTTGCGCACCACAATTGAATGGGACAACGTTGAAGCCCATGTTGATCTGGTGGACGCTCGCGTGTGGGGATCTGAGATTTCTCACACCACCAACAAAGACACCTTGGCGAACCTCTATGCAGGATACGTCAAATTTCCATTGGGTACACTGGGCTCTGTGGAACACACGCTCAAAGTCGGTCGACAAGAGATCGTGCTCAATGATCAACGATACTTTGCGCCTGGAGACTGGGCATTGGGTGGACGCAGTTTTGATGCCGTGGTCTTAACAGGAACTTGGAACACTGGTCATTGGAGGGGCGCGCTGCTTCAGCTCAAAAATGGTGGTACCTATACCCGTCCAGAAACAGAGTGCACTTCTGATTGCTCGGTGACCAGTCAAGGGGATCAGATTTTGTTGTTGAACGGCGTTCAACAGTGGGACAACATTTCACTCAAACCCTACTTTATTCACCAACGCAACAACCCCTCAGCGCAAAATCTTGACCAATTTCGACGAATTTACAGTCCCGGAATGTTGCTGTCCGGTCGTGCAAGCACCCTGTTCTACAGGGCTGAAGGCACTTACCAATGGGGCATGGACTCTGAAACGGAAACACACCGTGCGTGGATGGGGGCTGGTGAATTGGGCTTCCAGAAAGATCGATTCAAAGCATCCGCCTATGCAGAAGTCAATTCTGGAGATGGCGATCCCAATGATGGAGTGAACAACAACGTTGAGGCTTTTATCGGGCGCTATCACGGTCTACGCGGTTGGTCAGATCAAGTGGGTGGAATCAACCTTCGAGACTACAGTGTCCGATTTCAAGTCCCTCTGCAAAACAAATTGGTTTCCAAAATCGAAGCCCATCAATTTCAGATGGATCAACCAAGCGGCAACCTTTACTCGTTCAACAGTGGGCTGGTTGGTACAGCGGACTCCAACAACGCTGAGCGCAATCTGGGAAAAGAGCTCGACCTCTTACTGGTACACAAACCCTTTGATGGAATCGCCTTCAAATGGGGACACTCCATCTTTCTTCCAGAAGGTGCCAAACAAACGATCGCTGGCTCTGACCCCATTCATTTCTCATATTTGTGGATGACTGTTCAAAAGTGATTCAATACATTGGAACATGCACCCTCGCGTTTTGACCATATTGGCTTGGTTGGGTCTCCTCTCCGTTCTATTTTATCAAACTGGCGCACTGTCACTGTTTGATGCAGAATCCTATATTGGATCTGAAACCCGTGATCTCTTTGATCACATTGCACTGTTGGATCACTGGGCTTGGCACACCGAAGACTGGAACTACCCCACTGGCGGACGGTTAATTCCTCCAGATATCTATTCCATGATCTTTGCCGTGCCTTGGTTTGGGTTTGGACGGGGAGTGGCCCACGACATGGCACTGTTTACCCAACTCTGTTGCAACGCGTTGGCCGGTTGGTACTTGGCCAAAACCATTGGGGGATCGCCATGGGTCGGTGCTGTTGCCTTGGTTTGCGCACCCTACACGATGGGTCAACTCAATTCTGGTGAAACCGAAACGGTGGGACTATGGGGATTGACGATGTGCATTGCAACGATGGTTCAACACCGTTGGATCTGGAGTGGTGCATGGGCCGTCATCACTGCGATTGGGTCTTGGTATTATGGTGCCTACGCTGCAACCATCCTAGGGTTCTACAGCCTCTGGTGTTGGTTTCAAAACCGTCAAACGTACACATCTTTGCACGCAATTGCCACCATGGGCTTGGGCATCGCCATCCCCGCTTGGATCTATCGAGACATGTTGCAAGATCCACTGCAAATGTTTCGTGGGCCAACCATGACCACCTATCTTCAAGAGCACCCGAGAGCATTGGCGGCATTTTCTAGCGATCCAACCCTTTGGCTCAGTGAAGTTCCCCAAGATGCCACCCACATTGACAGTTTGGGGTGGACTTTTGCACTTTTGGGACTGTGGGGCATGTGGGACTTGGTGACCGAGCACACTTGGAAAAGGCAGTGGGGATGGATCGTGTTGATGCTGTCTGCGCTGTCGTTGGCCTTGGGTCCTCGTCTTCATATCGGTCAAACGGTCCTGTGGGAGTGGATGCCCTATGACCTTTGGCAGTGGCTCCCATTTTTGGAAAACATGCGTCTACCCCATCGATGGATGTCGGTGGCCACCATTGTGCTGTGTGCGTGGATATCAAAAGGCGGACAACGCATCCCCCTATTGGCGTGTTTTCTGCTGTGGGGTGAGAGTGCTTGGTTTATGCCAACAGTCGAACGAACCACATTCACCACCCCTCAAATTGTTGAACAGTTTGAAGGGCCGACACTGCAATTGCCTACTCGAACGATGGAATGGGATGCAAGGGGTCGCTACCTCGTCATGCAACGATCACACCAACAAGCCATCCCCTATTCTCTGCTCATGCAAGGCTGGTCTCCAAAAATTGCGGCCGAAGCACTGGTCATTGCCGTCACCACACTGGACTCAGAAGATCCTATTTCTTCGAGAACGGTCGAGGCCCGACAGTTTCGACAAGAAGATTTTGCGTTGGAAGTCACCGCTTGGGGTGGGTTTCCTGTGGACGCTCCAATTGAACGCACTGTGGCACGGTTGAAAGCCATGGGGTTCAAACATGTATGCCTCCACCGCGATTTGCTCAATTCATCAGATCGTCTAGACATAGAATCTCTGTTGATGGATGCACTTGGCGCACCCGTTGTACAAACGAGCGAGGCTTGGTTGTGGACATTTTGAAAGCCCGCTGGGAACAAACAGTAAACACGCGTTGGGGTGCTGGAGCCATCTATGCCTTGCTGGCACTGGTGCTGACCTTTCCAATGTGTCTGCACCCAATCGACACTGTTGTCGGTCATGACCACGCATCGGTAGGCTGTCACGTTTGGGTCATCTGGTGGGCTAGACAATCGTTTGATCTACACACGCCTTTGCTCTTTTTCCCCTACGGAGCAGATGTGGTTCAACTCTACGGTTCAGACTTGTTGAGCCCCCTATTGTTTTCTGTGGTTTCGCTGCCTCCCTCTTTATTGTACAACCTGTGGGTGTTGTTTCTGTTGTTGGTTGGGGCAATGGGAATGCGACAACTGTTGCTGTTTTTACGACAAGCCCCTGCAGTCGCGCTGGCCGGAGGTTGGGTCTGGATGTGTGCCCCGTTCCTACAGCATGAATTGCTCAATGGAACCTCAGAACTCCTTAGCACTGGTCTGCTCTCTTGGTTCACGTGGTTGACACTGTCGATTTGGGATGCCCCAACGCGCTCAAAAGGGGTGGCCATTGGTGTGCTGTCCGGGTTGTTGCTGATGTCCAGTGCCTACAACCCATTTTTCATGTTGCTAATTCTGCTGTGCTTGCTGGGACACCGCCTGACCACCAACCTGAGACCGTTGTTTTCCAAGGAACTTTTGTTTGCCACTGCTTACGCCGGTTTGGCATTCTCACCGTTGTTGCTACTGGTCGGTTGGGTTCAACTTGAACACGGCGCACTGGACACTTTTTCACGGCGCCTTGACTGGCTCAGTCTGGATGTTTCGTTGCCCGACTCGTATGTGGGGTTGTGGGACTGGTTCGATCCAACTCCTTCGCCATTGCCAGCGAAAATGCCTTTGCCCGACGGTACACACTTTGAATACTGGACCACCTGTACCAATTACATCGGTTGGGTGGCACTGGTGGCGATGATTGGTGGTTGGAAGACACGACGAACAGTCCAACTTGGTGGCTGGTTTGCACTGATGTTGATCTCCATGCTGATTGCAATGGGTCCCTATCTTCGAATCGACGGACAGGCTATACAAATTGGCAATACCCCAATTCACTTACCAGCACAGACCATAGATTTTCTGTTTCCACTGTTTTCCATTACCGCAATGCACGCCTACCGATACAGTGCCGTCGTTTGTATTGCAGTCGCTGTACTGGCAGCACGGGGCATGCACCGCTACACCCCAATGTGGATGCTGGCGATTTTGTTGGAGACCACCCTATGGTCTCCCCAACCCTACCCACAGCACACCACGCAGATATCACAAAGCCCAACCCTTAGAAGACTCCGAGACTTACCAGACGCAGCCGTATTTACATTTCCAATTGCCAAAGAAGATTTACACGATTTGTCGACCGTTTTGTTGGCACAAACAATCCACGAAAAGCCCATTCACGAGGGGGGAATTCACCGACGTGCCGGAATGGAATCCACCCAGTTGTTTAGAGACAATTATGTGGTGGATGCATTGTCCGGTCGATGGGGCCCAGAATACCCCAGCACCTTGGAAGGAAAAATGGGTTTACAATACCTGATGCAGGTTGGGTATGACTATGTCCTAGTACAAAGCAGCAACAAAGAAGCCATCTCTTTCGCCCAAGAGTCATTGGGGGACCCCATCTCTGGTGATGAAGAGTGGACACTGTGGCAACTCTCCGTATCGGCTAGCAAATAAGCTTGCCGATGTGCGTTCACAGCGTGATGTTAAACTTTTTGAGTTTATAGACCAATGTACTTCGGGGAACACCCAACTCTCGTGCTGTTTTGGAGAGGTTCCCGTCACATCGGGCCAAGGCTCGCTCAAGAAACAATTTGTTGTTCTTGAGTTCATCCGACACAAGATCCATTGTCGGTATCGCAGCCAATTCAATGAACTCTGGTCGGATTTCACCTTTCCCCAAAACGAAAGCCCTGGACAAAACATTGCGCAACTCACGTACATTTCCTGGCCAACTGTAATCCCAAAAGACCCGCTTTGCCATGTCGTCGATCGTGCAGTTTGGCCCCAATGATTGACAAATGTGCTCCACGATTGGATAAATGTCCTCTTTTCGCTCTCGCAGTGGCGGAATGACAACCGACAGCACCTGTAAACGAAACAAAAGGTCTTCTCTAAACGTTCCCTGCTTGACCATTTTGGTCAATGAACGGTTGGTTGCGGCTACAATTCGAACGTCTGGAAACTCTGCTCGCTTTCCGCCAACGCGCCTCACCTCACCACTCTCCAACACCCGCAACAGTTTAACTTGGGTCGCCAAAGGCAATTCCCCCAACTCATCCAAAAATAATGTTCCACGGTGCGCTTGTTGAAAGGCGCCGTCGTGACGGGTTGTCGCCCCAGAAAACGCCCCTTTTTCGTAGCCAAACAACTCACTCTCGACCAAGTTTTCCGGTATGGAACCACAATTGATGGCCACAAAAGGTCCCGAAGCCCGTTGAGAGTGCGCGTGCAAGCCCTTGGCGGCCAACTCTTTACCGGTGCCACTCTCCCCAATGATCAACACGGGAAAATCATGGCAAGCAAACACTTTCAATCGGCCAAATACATACTGCATGCTCTTTGAAACACCGATCATGGACCCAAATCGATCCGATTCCGGTTGCCGATCTACTTCTTCAGACACCTGAATGGAAAATTTACTTTGGCCAACGCAAAGTACATCTTCTGGATACACTGGGGTTGTCCCCAACAATCGATGGCCATCCAAAAACACAGGTCCATTTTTGGGTGTCACCATTGGTCGACCTCGAGACACCACAATGGAGAAATGCTCCACCATCAACGTTGAATCATTGATGGCGATTCGACTTCCAGCCTGTCCAACAGAACTTTCTATTTGTTTCAACACAAATTCTCGGTCCTTGTCCGGTCCGTGAAGTACTTTGAGCACCGCTCGTTCCACCAACACTTCCGAATCACAGGCCACAACAAACTCATGCTGCTTGGGTGACATCATGGCAACGGTTTCGGGTGCCTTCCCTTGAGTGCCTTGCAACTGAACGTTGTATGGACCCACTGAAAACTCATCTCCCAATTTCAACGGTTTCCGAGTAACCCGTACCTGGTCAATGTAGGTTCCATGTTTCGACAAATCGGTCAACAACCATCGGTGGCCACGCTTGTCCAATCGACAATGCTGACGACTCAACCCTTCTCCCGGCAACGCCACGTCACAGGTATCTGACCGCCCCAAAATGACCTGTGAAGACGATATCTTGAACTCAAAGAGTCTTTGATCTTGAATTGAAAAAACCAATGTAGCCATCTTGCCTCCCCAACAGTACATGTATTGTACTCACCGATCAAAAATGCACAGCACCAAACTGTGAATGGCACGAAAAAGACACACTTCTCGCAATCACAGTCTCGACAGACTCGTATAGACGACGAACATTTCACATCTGGTTAGTGAACCAGACTCTACAGGGTGATCTTTCTCGGGAAATCAGTTCCCAGTCTAGACTAAATCTAGATTACTCACACTCTGCCAAGACAGAATATCGAATCTCAATGGTATCGCCTTCACCAGGTGGATTGCTGTCGAAGAACACCGCCTGCTGAGCTTCGTCATAATACCAATTTCCTTGAACGAAATACCCGTTGATGTACACTTCAATTGAACTTTCTACAGCCGGCTGATCCAAATCGTATTTGTCCGCAATGACCGAAGCTTCGGCAATCAACTGTAGATTGTTGGCGTTCGACCAACTGGTATCGGTGATGTTGAACAGCAACCCTCCCGTGTCGTTTGCGGCTCCCACATAGCGATTGTTGTGGCGACCAGGATCGTAAATGGCCGACATCCGTACATTTGCAGCGTTTCCTTTCTTGGCGATGATGTCGTTGACGAAGTCACTGTAATTGCCGCCTGATTGCTCAGGCTCGTCAGACACCATGATGATGTGCAACATGGCGTTTGGACGCATAAACCCAGCGTTGCACTCTCCGGGATCGGTATTCTCAACAGCCCTAGACACCGGTGTCAACAAAGACTCCGTATAGGACCCACCACCACTTTGCACAGCCGATTGAAAAGCACTTTGATAGTTTGAAACCGTTGGACTCAAGATGCCCGACGTGTGGCAACCACTGTCCTGATTTGCCACAATGATTTGCCAATCGGTTGAGTAATTGTTCAACTGACCAATGAACGTAGAAAAGGACGAGGCCAACAACGATGCATCATCACTCATCGAGCAAGACTGATCGACCGCAAAAATAATATCCGACGGTGGATCTACAGGGTTGGACCAATTTTGCTGATCAGAGGCCACATACTGACCGATTCCAGAAAAGTCCACTGCTTGCAATCCATCTGGATCATTGGACGTAACTTCGAGTACATCTGTGAATTGCCCCTCCAACGTGGGAACAAAGTCAACGTACAAAGTGTGTGTTTCTTGAGGTGCCAGCGTCAATGGAAACGTGGGCATGGCTTCTGACAAGAACGGCTCTTCCAATCCACCAATGCTGTAAATGACCAAGTCTTCCTGTCCAATATTGCTCAACGTAATTTCGTTGTCCATGTCGCATCCAACATAGGTAACACCAAAATTGAGTGGGTCAGGCGTGACCAACAAGTTTGGTGCCGCCCCCTGTCCAACAAGCGCAACTGGTATCGAAGATTCATCTGGATCGTCAGAAAAAACCACTGCTTCAGCATAGAGCATATTGGAATTCATTGGCTGGAAAGCCACCTGTACATCAATGCTCTCCCCTGGATCCAACACCGTCTCTTCAAACGGCATCAACAACGTAAAAGACGTTGCCTCATCTCCTTGAATTTCAATCGACGATACCGTGGCAGGGTCTACCCCAATGGAACTGATCGTGAACGTTCGAATCGTCGCGGGGTCTTCATAGCTCAACAATCCAAAGTCTAGGGCAGACGGTGTTACCTCAATATCCATACCCATTGACTGATTGAGATCTTTTAGGTTTCCAAGTTCTCCCTCATTACAAGCCAGGGTCAAAACACCCATGATACTCAATGTTGCTATACGCATACCCATTTCCTTTGTTGAACCTTTGATTTCCTAAATGCAGTTTAGCACATATTTTGACAGTTCGATCACTCGCATACCCCAACTGGCACATAGGAGATTGTGACCGATGAGCCCTCTTGCGGTGCGTTGCTGTCAAACATCACCGATTGTGTATTTTCATCGTAGTGCCAATATTGTCCATCGACCTCAAAACCATTGACCGATACCTGAATCGTTTCTTCAATTGCTCCGTGGTCTAGAGGATACGCATCCAACAACACCGAACTTTCTGCCAGCAATTGCAGGTTGGACGGGTCAGACCAACTGTCGCAGATGCTTAAAAACACCCCGTTGGTGTAATTGGTGGCGTCCACATACCCAGTTCCAGCGTCTGCGTCTGAGCCAAACCAACCACCCGATTGACAACCGTTGGGCACATCCCCAACAATGGATGAGATTCGAACCATACCAGCACTGCCGCGCTTGGCAATGATCTGATCGGTCAGTTGTTGCCAAGTCTCCCCCGTCATGTCTACTGACTGCTCAGGCTCATCAGACACCATGATCAGATGAAGCATCGCCTCGTTGCGGATAAATCCAGCGTTGCATTCTCCGGGATCGGTGTTCTCAATGGCGTTTCGGGCTTCTGTGAGCAATGCTTCTGTATAAGAACTGCCCATGTTGTTGCAGTCTCCAAAGTACGGAGACAAAAAGTCGTCTTTGCACTTGGCGGCTTGCTGAAAAATCGTGGTGTAATTGGGTGTGTTGGGTGTCAAAATGCCACCCACATTGCACCCTGTATCTCCACCAGTCACCATGACCTGCCAATTGTTTGAATAATTGGACAGTTGAGAAATGAAAGAACTAAAATTGCTGGCCAACTGGCTGGTGTTGTCACTCATCGAACAAGATGCATCGACCGAAAACATGATGTCGGCTGGTGGATCAATCGCAAATTCCCATTGCTGAGTCACTTCATCGTTCAGCAAACCAGACCCCATTTGTTCAGCGATGCGCGTCCCCATGGGCTCATCGGACACAACTGACAGTTGACCAGTCACTTCCGCTTCTTGCAACGGCATGAAGGTTAAATCCACCGTCATCAGTTCTGTCGGTTGCAAGGTCAGTGGCAAGACTTCTTCGAAAGCAACCCCAAAGCCGTCGCCCAATTGACTGATGTCTGAAATGGTCACCGGCTCGTTGCCCACGTTGGTGATTGTGACATCGTTTTCGACTTCACAACCCACCGCATGCTGTCCCAAGTTTAAGGGGTTCGGACTGATGTCCAGTGCACCAATCAAGCCCTCTGCCTCCAAGGTCACCAAGGCCTGCTCTTCATTGCCAGCATTCGACTCCACCATCGCTTCCGCCCAAATTTCATTGGCGTCCAAAGGCATAAATGCAACGTCAATTACCTGCTCATCTCCGGGATCCAACGCAAAGGTTGTGCCGGTGTTCAACACGGTAAAGGAAGGCGACTGCTCTCCAATAATGGACACCATATCCACATTCAAAGGTTCGACACCAGTCGAACGAATGGTGAAGGACTGCACCTCCTGTTCCCCCGCACTCAACGCCGAAAAGGTCAAGGTTCGTGGTTCTACTTCAATCGTCACACCCCAATTGTCTTCAGGATCTTTGATTTCATTCAGTGAGTTTTCAGCCGTACATCCCACAGCCAACATCAATGTCCACCAACGCATGCTCTCTCCTTGGTCTTGTCCATATCTTATTTTAACTGTATCCAAACCGTCTCAACGGACGCAAAAAAATGGTTTCGATCTTGTCACAGATCAAAACCATTTCGTTGTCTCTCAGAGTGAAAAACTGACTGGATTAGCCAAGCAAGTGGGCAACCGCCTCACGCTCGCCAACCAACTCATCGGCCGTTGCAGCAATCTTTTCTTTGGAAAAGTCATTCAGTTCGATGCCTTCCACAATACTCCATTCTCCATCTTTCACAGTGACAGGGAACGAGAAGATGAGGCCTTCTGGAACGCCATACTCTCCTTTAGAAACAACAGCCATACTGGTGAACTCACCTTCTGCTGTGCCAAAGTGCCACGTAGCCATGTGGTCGATTGCAGCCGAAGCAGCCGAAGCAGCAGACGATGCACCACGCGCTTCAATGATCGCTTTTCCGCGCTTCGATACTGTACTGATGAACTCACCTTTCAACCACGCTTCTTCCAACGTTTCGTTGACGGGCTTGCCGTCGATGGTGGTATTGAAGAAGTTTGGATACATTGAAGGACCGTGGTTCCCCCAAATCCCCATGTTCTTGACTGCACCCGCAGTCACACCTGCTTTTCCAGCCAGCAAAGAAATCGCACGATTTTCGTCCAATCGAGTCATCGCTGTAAATCGTTCGCGGGGAATGTCTGGTGCGGAGTTCATGGCGATCAATGCATTGGTGTTGCAAGGGTTTCCAACCACAACGACTTGAATATCGGCGGCAGCATTGTCGTTCAATGCCTTTCCTTGACCAGTGAAGATGGGACCGTTTGCCAATACCAAATCAGAACGCAGCATGCCTTTGGAACGTGGACGTGAACCCACCAAGAATGCTTTGTTCGCATCTTTGAATGCGACATTTGGATCATCAGTGGCAACGATGCCGTGCAACAATGGGAATGCACCATCGTTCAATTCCATGACCACACCTTTCAATCGCTCCATTGAAGGTGTAATTTCCAACAATTGCAAGATGATGGGCTGATCTTTTCCAAAACAATCGCCTGAAGCCAAACGGAACAACAAGGCGTATCCAATATTTCCAGCAGCGCCAGTCACTGCTACACGAATCGGGGCTTTCATAATTTTCTCCATGAAAGTGGGTTGATAATTGTTATTTTTTATACGGGTCAAAAACCAACAAAAACCGAAGGCTCACAAATAGCGCTTCAGTTCTTTTGGATTGGTAATAAAGTCAAACTTTTCTTTGCATCGACGACACCGAAAGTCTATTCGAATGGGACTGGCGCTGACACCCATCACCATGACCCAAAAACCACCCCATGAGGTGTAGGAGCGTTCTTGAGAAACCAGATGGTGATGGCGGTCGTGACCACATGAGCATCGAGGTGTATCGTCGATTTCAGGAGACTGCTCTAAGTGATCTTCGTCGCTGTGACCCTTCGAAGCAGACTCTCCATTGCTCATGTTGGACTGTCTCAACAATCGATAATCAGTGATCAGTGGTTGGCTGCGGCTGCTTCCAAAGCCGCTGGATCGTTCACGTCCACAATGCCTTCTGGTACAACAACATTGCCAGCCGCTACATTTGCATTGGCTCGTTGCTGACGAAACTCAAACGTATCTGACATTTTCATAACATTTCCACGACTCGCCATATCGAACGTGGTGAAAATGAAGAAAATACTCATGAACCATAGAGAAGCCAAGAACAAAGAAATGTTGAGTTTGGTGTCGTGAATCAAGTGCATGAACCATGTTGATACCAATGTTGCTTTGACCAATGCCACAGCCATTGCCACAATGATGGACAACGTTGCCGGCAGACCCAGTTCAGATACACCAACAGTGACAAATGTCAGCACAATCAAGGTCCCAAAAACACTGAAGTAAGTAGATAAGGGTGTAACGTGTGGTTCAGAATGTGAATGTCCCATCGTGATTCTCCTTAGATGGTCGAAATACAATGTGTGAGTGTATTTGATTGATTATTTGACGAGATACATGAGCGGGAACAAGAAAATCCAAATCAAGTCCACTAAGTGCCAGTACAAACCGACATTTTCAACAGCAGAGTGGTGCTCCGAGTTGAATTCTCCACGCTTGGCGCGCAAAGCCAACCAAAGAATCACACCCACTCCGATAACAACGTGCAAACCGTGGGTACCAGTTGCAACAAAGTACAATGAGAAGAAAATGTGTGGGGCACTGGTCACATCAACCGAACCGTCTGGACGGATGGCTCCCAAAATTGATCCATCTGAATCGGTAAATACTGGCCATTCGGCGAAGTGATAGAACTTACCAGGCAATGTTCCAACGTGAATCTTGTGACTGTACTCAAAGTACTTGATCACCAAGAACACGCATGCCAACGCTGCTGTCACAACCAACAACTGAATCATCCGCTTGCGGTGCTTTTTGGACTCTTCGTTTTCTTCAACTGGAATCAACTGGGCTTCACGAACCGCCAATGCCATGGTCAATGAAGACGTCAACAACACGATGGTATTGGTGAAC
>CBFICN010000101.1:0-13646 GCA_965661045.1 uncultured Myxococcota bacterium | reverse complement strand
CTCCCCATCAGAGTCAACAACTGTCGCTTGACAAACGACCGCGTCTCCCACATTGCTTTGGGTGGCTTGTACAGTGTAGGTCGCACCAGATCCAACTGTCACACCATTGACCTGCCACTGATACTGAATGCTCGATGTCAAATCTCCATCATTGGGGTCAGTCGCGGTGCCAGAACAAGTCAATACTGACCCGGTGAATACTGTCGTTGGCACAATCGCGAGTGCACTCAATGAAGGTGCTGAAGAGTCCAACACAACACTGTCAGAAGACTGATCAGCACCACCATACGCATCGGACACACTGGCGCTGCAAAGGACCTCATCTCCAGATGATAAACCATAATCTGGTGGGTGAAAGGTCGCTGACGTGGCATTGGCTGTGTACAAATTGATGCCTTGATGGGAAAACTGCAAGACCGTATCGGGGGTTTCCCCATCGGCATCGGACACACTGGCGGTGCAGGTCAGTGTATCGACTGCAGTTGGAGCGGCTGGTGTCAGATTGACGGTGTTCACCACTGGAGGCGTATTTTGAAGGGTCACCGTTGCACTACCGGTTGCCGTTGCACCCTGTCCGTCTGTAACTTCCACAACACAGGACAGAACCTCTGTGGGGTTGACGGGCAACGTTGTTAGGTCCACCGTCGGTCCAGTGGCAAGCGTTGATCCACCCACCTGCCAAGCATGGGTCTCGGTCAATGTTTCACCATCCAAGTCTAGCGTTGTTGCCGAACAAGACACAACCTCGTTGGTGGTTGGATTCGCCACATCGATGCCCACTTGAGAAACCGTGGGCGCTCGGTTCGACAAAATCAAGGAGTCACTGCCTGTCGTTGTCACACCCTCGTCATCGGTGGCGAACACCTCGCACAACACAGTATCTCCCGGCATCGCAACGGTCATCGACAGATCAATAGAGTTCGATATGTACGCGGTACCACCCACCGTCCATTGATAGACTGGAATGATGGTTTGATCGGGATCAGATACTGCGCTTGTACAGGTGACTGTTTCATCGTTGTACACAGTCGCATTGGGAGAAATCGCCACATTGGCGACTGCGGGGGGCGTATTGGATACCAAGATGCTTGCTTCAAGTGGTTCACCGTCATGATAGCCATCGTTGGGTGTGGCCACCAACCGCCATTCGTCTCCAGAATGAACGTCAGTCGACGGGACAATGTTGCCCAGCACACCAGTGGGCTGACCATTTTCATACCACTGATAGTGAATCGATGTGGCGTCGCCATCCGGATCACCCACCAGTACAGTCGCAATCAAATCATCTGTGGTGTAGATTGGGTTTGGCGCCAAACTTACCGATTGAATTTCTGGCAATCGATTGACGCGGATCTCTATGGTTTCAGAACGGGTCAGCGTTTCAGCATCGGTCGCAGTGACGGTCAACGTGTGTAATCCAGCAGACAGATTGTCCAAAGAGTGCAACAAGGTACCCGCTTCAGTGTTGCCTTCAAACAACACCCCATCCAAATCACTTTCCCAAAGCACTGCACTTTCTTGTAGCGCACCATCCGCGCTGACATCAGAAACATCCACCCACAGATTGACAATGTCCCCTTCCACCACCACCGAAGCGTTGCTTGGAGATCGGACCGTAATCTCAGGAGGGTGACCCACATTGACCACAACAGACTCTCTACAGTTTCCACCATACCCATCGTCCACCACCATCGACAGTTCATGTCGACCTTCTACAAAGGAAATATTGGCAACCACACGGCCTTGAGCATCGGGGAGGCTACTGGCCAGTGATCCATCGCCCTCCATCCATTCCACGGCGAGTTCTGATGTTTCTTGTTCGGCATCCGACACCGTTCCAACAAACTCAATGAGCGCACCCACTTCAAACCACATCTCGGTCATCGGTGCAACAATGGCACACGTTGGATTTGTATTGGGACCCAAGACATCAAGCACAATCGCGTCTGTCGCGACAGATCCTTGGGTATCCTCAACCTGAACCGTCACGTTTTGTGCACCTTCGGACAACGTGATTTCTGTTGTCGCCACACCCACTTCATCAATCGCCCACTCAGCACCGACAGCACCCGTCAAATCAGAAAGCACAGACAAAGACAAATCGCTCACGTTGTCTTCTGCATCGGTGACTTGAACCACCATCGAAATTGGCAAATTGGAGAACAACGACTGGGCATCCAGTGGTTCGATCACCTCGATGGTTGGTGGGGTATTGCTTTGGTCAACCACAACATCTTCTTCCACTGTAGATTTGTCAGATTCTCCACACCCCATCCACAGTACAACAACGCCCAAGCCCAAAATTGTTCTCATTGCACCACCTCTATTTGCACTTGTCAATTCATGCAGACTCTATCATCATAACACCCTTTGACAACGACCAACATGAGACAAGGTACAATCCAACCAGTTGACAAGAGAAGAATACATCAAACACAACAACTGAGAACAAGGTCTAAACTGGAAAGGTCCATCCCCTGTTGTCAAAGGACGGACCAAGCCGGCTAGCTAAATGGTCTTTATCCACATGCGTTTTTCACAGTAAAGGCAGCGGTTTCCACATTTATATTAGGTAATTGCAGTACGGATCGCCAGTCAATTTCTGTCCGACTATAATTTTCCAATACTTGATTTCGGCACCCAGCCTTGTGTACCACTGGGCAACGATACTTGTATCCAGTCTGACTGAGATTGTACGATCGTCAACCGTGCCCCCGATGGAAGCCATTCACTTTTGACCAACGGGGCTTGAGCATGATCGGCCGTTCGCAAAGGCGCCGCATCCAAAACAACAGCGATTGACTCTGTAGACTCTACCCACTGGGCCACAAGTCCCACTGCCAAAGCGAGCCACGGAAGCAACAACCAACGAACCATGGTCAATCGACGCCACCCCAACAACAGCAACACACCACAGACATTCAATAACCCCCACTGCATTGAAGATGACCACCGCGTCCAAAACAAAACATCACTCCAAACCGATTCCGTGTCACGTTGTACCCACGCGGGCAACTGCGACTCTACCTCTTTTAGATTTTGCTCAATTTGCTGACCTTTCTCACCCAACTGTGCAGCCTTCGAGTACGCCAAAACCGCCCGACCTCGATCAGAGACGTGCAGAGAAACCGTTCCAAGATTGACCCAAGCATCCACACGACTGTCATCTTCTTGTACCACCTGCTGCAATTGCTGCTGCAACTTAAGCATGGCATTTCGACGGTCACCGTGAGATTCAATCGACATGGCTGTACGATACAACTCTTCAAAACTCTGGGCGGACTCATTGGCCTGTGCCGGTACAGAGGCAACCAAACACAACAATACAATCAGCAAGGCTTTGATTTGCTCAAACAGTTTTTTAGAAAAAGGCATGCTGACTGCACTGGGCGCATAACTTTCAATCTCAATCTGCTGAACAACAGCCGACACATCGACGTTGTGCTCCTTACCATAGTTCTTCACAGCACTGGACAGTTGAGACGCCACATTGGCAGCCGGGGTATCTTCATTGTTGTGCAACAACTTTTGCAGTGCCACCTTAGAGATTTTCTGCGAAGAGCGTTCAGCACGTTCCTCTTTTGTACGCTCCCGCCAACCCAAAATTCCCCAGCCCAAAAATGCCAAGGCATGCACACCAGCCGAAATCTCAGCCCAAGGCAACGCATCTACTGGTCTTCCCGAACTCGAATACCAACTGAGATCAAACTGACTGGTCGACAAGGTGGATTCTGTTGTACCAGTGACAGTGCCACTGTTCGTGTTGGTGGATGCACCTCCAGAAACCACTTGTGCAGACGAAACAATTTTACTGCCGGAGACAGACAACGCAATCGGTTGTGTGTACGCGTGTTGATAGGCCGCTTTGACGGGATCAAAATATCCAAAGTCCAAGGTTGGGATTTCACGAACATCTGAAGACTTCAAGCGCACTGAAAAGGAAAATACTTTTCCACCTTCGTCGTTGTCAATCCCCAAGGGACGTTGTGTAGGCGTTTCAAAAATCCGTTCATCCAACCCCAAATCTTCAAAACCTGGCAACTGGATACCATCCAGATTCCCTTTGCCTCGAACCTCCACTTCCAATGGTATGGGCTCTCCTACAGCAACCACCGTTTTGTTGGCTCGAACCGACATGGAGAAAGCCTCTCCAACGGCACCAGAAAATGACTCGGGTTTATTTTTGAGCGGAAGTGGTCGAACCTCAAGCGTCTTTTTGCGGTCCTTGGCTTGAAAAAGTTGATACTGATTTCTAGAAAAACCCAACATGCCCCGTTGCTGTCCCACCACCATCTGCGCCAGTATTCGTGAAGGTGGAACCTCGATATTGCCCGCTTGATTCAGGGTTGTTTCCGCCATCATACGAACGCGTGTATATTCTTCACCACCTTTGCGAACACGCTCCTGAACAATGGGCAAATTGATTTCTCCATGCACGGTCGTGAGGGCAAATTGCTGAGTCACAGTGTCAACATCCAAAGGCTGCACCGGAAACTCATCAAACAGGGGTACCACCACGCTCAAATCACCGATGTCTCGTTGCAAATACACATCAATATTGAGCGGAATTGTTTGCCCAACCCACACAGTATCCGTTGGCACACTCAGTTCAATCGCCATTTCAGATGTGGTTGGCGCTTCGGTGACAGTAAATCGACCAGGCCTGGAGGTTGCCGATGTGCCTCCTTGGCTGACTTGGATGGTGGGAATCTGGTAAGTGCCTTCTTTTTCCGCCATCAACCGATATCGATAGGCGTAACGCACGTTGACCGAGTCCATACGACGACCGTTGATGATGCTCGTCTGTCTAGACACCATCGGATCAACACCCAAGAAGTCTACCTGTACGGCATCTCGATTTCGTCCTTGAATCCCCCAATCTCCAATCTCAGGTGTTGGATTCTCTTCGAATCCAGTTGCCAAGACAGTCAACACAGTTGGTACACCGACAATGATTTGCTCTGTGTCAATGTTCAACTGTACTTCTTGCGCCAATACCGTCGCCATAATCCCGTAAAACACCATCACCAGTCCTTCTCCACAAAGCCACCCACCACTGCGGCTTTCTCTTCCTGTTCTTGATCCCGCTTTGCTTCTTTTTCCTTGGCAGCCTGCATCTTACGCTGTGCTTCTCTCTGACTCATGTCGCCGGCTTGCTGCTGTTGTTGGGAATCTGAGTTTTGCTCACCATCTTGACTGTCCTGCTCTTGCTGGTCTTGCTGATCTTCTTGGTCACCTTGCTGCGGTGGTTGCAATGCTTGAATGGCTCTCAACAGTGCTTCGTAGGCTTGTTGTTGATCGTCAACCATCTCTGAGACATCATAGGACGTATTGGGATCGGAGATCGCTTCGGAAAAACCATCAACCACGTCTTGCATGAAACCACTCGCCAAACCGGTCTCCACAAACGCATCGCCCAAGGCTTCAGACTCTTGGTTCTTTCCTTGAGTTGCCAGTTCGTCAGCCATACTTTGCAATTCGGTCGAAATCATCTCAACACGCTGCTTGAGCAAGTCCTGTTCCATCGTCCACACCGGAGCCTCTTGGAGCATTTCTTCATACGGTTTGACAGCCCCAGTACCGGTGCGCTGCCACAACTCTTCTTGTTGTTCGGCCGCATCTCGAAGGTGCTCTATCACAGTGAAAAACAACAATCGCAACTGACGAATGGAATCCTTGATGGTCTCAATTTCTTCCAACGCGATTTCCGGCGTCACACCCTCCCCTTCCAACCGAAGCAATGAATCGAGGGCAGATTGACGATGCCCTTGTGCCATAGAATAGAGTTGCTCTACCTGTTCAATTGGGTCCATCTCTCCTTCGGGAAGTTCTGTGTCGCTCTGCTGGACCTGCTGAAGCGCCTTACTCTTTTCTTGATTCAACAGCCCCTTCAATCGCTCCAATCGAACTTGGTTTTGAGTCAACAAACGCTGATACTCTACCCCTCTGGCTTCTTCATCTGGATACGCTTCCACCACGGGCTCTTCTCCGACCATTAGTGCGCGCATCCGTTCATTGTCTCGATGGGTCCACTCCACAACGGTTTTTACGTCTGCAAAGTTCTCCCATGCCAATACCAAAGATCGCAACGCCTCTTGCTGGGCCTTTTGAGTTTGCTCTAAACTGTTCATGGCAAGGGCATCGTTGGAGAGGGTCATCTGATTAACAGCTTCCTCTGTTGCCTCTCGAGCACGTCCAATGCTGTCCTGTAGAAACGGATCCACTTCTGCATCTTCTGTCTGTGCCAAACTTTGCTGCCAAAGTTGAAAATACAGAGCCAACTCTTGGGTGCGACTCAACACGCCCTCCTCTTGATCCGATAGCCAATCGGTATTCAACCAACTGGGCAAGGAAACTGTTTGACCCTGAATCGAAAAGGCACCCCCTTTCGCCTCCTTGAGCAACTCGACTTGTTTGAGTACTTGGGTTTGGGCTGACACCAGTGCTTTCAATCTGTCTGGTGGTGGCAACAACTGATCTTGGGCACGCAACAGTTGGAGCAATGCATCATCCAATTCTTCCAAGGAACTCGGTGCCTGCAAACGACGAAGTTGACGTCGAGCGTTGAACAGTTCTTCACGACCCAAATCCATATAGGGTACAAACAACTGCATCATCACAAGTTGATTCTGCTCTTCTGGTTTGCGTTCAGACTCTGCGATGGTTTCAATTTGAGCAATCGTATCGGCCGCCAAATTGGCGATTTCCAATCCATCGGCACCCAACTCTCGAACCCGCACAGCCAATTGTGTCATGGCCTCTTCGTAGCCCTCTGGTCGTTCTCGATCTCCATGTTGATCCATTTTCCAAATCAATTCTTGGATAGACTGTCGAACCACTTGGGTGTTTTCCATCAATCGAGCCAATCGCTGGGCAAAACCATTTTCACCTTGTGTCAGTCGATCCACCAGGCCCTGTTGGGCTTTGAGCGCCACTGCCAAATTGTGTCGAGCATCTTCTGCAGCATCACCCTGCAAATGAATGACGTCTCGAAACCACGAAATGGCTTGTGTGTACTGCTCCTGAGCCCTTTCTGGCTCTTCTTGTTCCAATCCTTGTGCCTCTTTGGCATAGGTCAACCCCAAGTTGTAGGCAGCATTCGCCCTCAATGTTTGATCGGTTCGGGCTTGATTGCGGGCTTCCAAAAACTTTTCTTCTGCCGCCATCCAATTCTGAGCCTCCATCAACGCCATGCCGTCGTTGTACAACGAACGTGGGGTCACTTCGTCCGTCGAACCCGCACACGCCAACCACAACCAGATCATACTGCGCCTCCTTGCAAGGAATCCTCTTTGTTTGAACCCACAACCGTCACCAACTGAGACAACACCAACAATACAATTGCCAACCCAATCCATCGACTGTGCAACGGTGTTACGGTGGTGCTTTGTCGAACGCTCGAAGTATCCACGATCGGTGTGATGTGCTCCTTGACGATGCCTTCCAAATCCAAGGACGAGACACCCGCAGGAATGAATGCACCTTCGGTTTTCAAGGCAATCTCGCGCAACAAATCACCATCCAACCTTGAAATGACTGTGTTTCCATCTCGATCAACAAGGTCGGTTCTGGCACCCGTTTGGGGATCGGTCATGGTGATTGATGAGCCATCTTCTGAACCGAATCCAATCGTCACAACTGGAATTCCCAGTTCAACCACCGCCTCCGTGGCACCAAGTGGATCGGAATCGTGGTCCTCTCCGTCGGTGATCAAAATCAACAATTTGGGTGCAGTGCCACCAGCAAAAGCGTCCAAGCCTTTGCGCAACGCCAATCCAATGCTGGTTCCACCACGACTGATGGATTTGGGAGAGGCATTGTTGAGAGTCATCTGGAAGAACCCAACATCTTTGGTCAAGGGACACAGCACCGTGGCACTACCGGCAAACCCCACCAAACCAAATCGATATCCAGGCATGGCGTCCACCATTTCCATCACTTCATACTTGGCGCGCTCCAACCTATTGGGTGGGGCATCTTCTGCCAACATGCTCTTCGAGAGATCCAACGCCACAACCACATCGGCTTCAATCGAACTTTCTTGCACCGTTTCTTGGCCAAAGGTGACCGGTTGCATCAGTGCGATCACAATTGAAATCAGCGACAGTCCCAACAAGAGCATTCGAATGCGCTGACCTTTTTGTTGACGTTCCGCAATCTCTGCAAAAGGTGTACCATGTGGGTGTTGAACCATGACTTGTTGAAGTGTTCTCCCTCTCAGCACAACCCAGATCAACAGTCCCAGTACGGGCCAAATCCAATGTATAGAGTGCACTGCAAGAAACCGCCAATCGCTCATGCCACCCTCCGAAATACCGTGTACTCCAATATGTAGGACAGAACAATACTGAATAGACCGAACAACAACAATATTGGAAAGTACTCCGTGTACTCTCGATAGCGCTTCTCTTCAAGCGTTGTCTTTTCCAGTTCATCAATCCGTTCAACAATTTGCTGCAACCCTTCTCGATTGGTGGCTCGAAAGTACTGGCCACCGGTTTGCGTCGATATCTGCTCCAGCAATTCGTCGTCTATTTGGACGGGCATCGTGGTCACCCGACTGCGACCTGTGCGTGGATCAGTCATCCGTATGGGAGCCATGCCGTTGCTACCCACACCGATTGAATAGATTTTGATGTCTTGACTCTCTGCCAAACTGGCGGCCACTTCTGGCGTTTCTTGACCGGCGTTGTTGGAACCATCGGTCAGCAACACTATGACTTTGCTCTCAGCAGGAGCATCGTTCAATCGACTGACCGCCAACGTCAACGCTTCACCAATCGCCGTCCCGTCTTCTTCTTGCTTTCGCGTAATTTCCAAGCCGTGGGCAATGGTGGATAGATTCAAATGATCAAAGGTCAGTGGACAAGCCGTATCGGCAAACCCAGCAAAACGAATCAACCCTACCATGTCGTTGCTTCGACCGATAAACCCATCGCCTCCCTGAACGAAATTGACAACGGTCTTCTTGACCACATCCAGTCGAGTCTCTTCTTGGGTGTCATTGTCCATATCCAAAGCAAGCATAGAACTGGATGTGTCGACCACCATCATCATCGCAATGCCGTCTTTCTTAATTTCTGTTTGTCGGTTTCCAATCCTTGGAGAGGACGCCGCAACGATCCACGATGCCAACCCACAACTCAACAAAAATGGCACCACCCACATCAACCGTATGCGCCACGATGCGGGCCCTGCACTCCACCCAGTCAAATTGGACACCAAAACGACTGGCGTGTTTTTGATGTTCCACAAGAAAAACAACACAGCGATCGGCAACAACCACAACCACAAAGGATGGGCAAACTCAAGCCTAGACCATTCCATTGCTCTGCTCCTCCGCCTCATTCGACACACTGCGTTGATGAACTTGCTCGATCCACCGCTCAACCATGGTGCAGGCAGCCGTCGCTTCCGTCAACGTCCCCGACAACCCTGCAAACTTGACTCGATCACACTGAATCAAAAACTGCAACAGTGTATCGATTTCATTTTTTGTGACTCGATGTTGGTTTGACGCTTTTTGCAACTCTAAGGGCAAGGTTTCCCTAAGTTCTTCGGTTGTTTGCTCCAGTGCAGACACCCCAAAAGAACCCTCCAAATAGGCTCGACAAATGGTGGACAACTGTGCATAGACCTGATCAACAGAGTCTTCATCGTTTCGCAGTGCAAGTTCATCACGAACATTCTTCAAGCCACGTTGCGCGACTTCGTAGGCTGACAGTCGCTCCACCAACATACTTCGGTTTCGGTACCACCACAGTCCAACACCCGACAAAGCCAACGCCAAAGCACCCCCAATCGCCCAAGGCACCCAAGGCTGCTCAACGGGCAACGCCAACAATCTTGCACGAGAATTTTGATACACCAAATCTGCATCACTGGGCAGAATCGACTGCACCTGTACAACCAATTGCTCAGTCAACACCTCTTCCCACTCAGACTGGGCATCGTTTCGATAGCCAACACGCAAAGACGGTATGACAACCTCACCACTGCGATTGGGTTGCAACCCATAACGCTGAGTGTACACCATTGAGCCACCGTTCAGTTCCTCACGCGGGGTAAAATCAACGATGCTCAGTCTCCCCAACGCCTCACCGAAGGGAGGCATCTCCACCTCGACAGTCGACATAGCGGTCACCTTCAACGTCAGTTCAAAGGGGTCGCCCAATCGTACTTGATCGGGTGCGAGTACCGTTTGGACTTCGACAGGTCCTTGCTGTACAGTCTTCTCTAACTGATTGGAGGTTTCCTCTTTCACTGAAGTGGACACAGACTCATCAACGGTCTCTACACTCTCTACATCCCCACACGCACACAACAAACTCACCCACATCATTCTAATCATCGTCTTTTCTCCCGACGACGCATGAACGCCAACAGTGGTTCAATCGCCTCTTGGTCAGTAGACACCACAATGTGATCGATACCCGAACGTCTAGACCGTTGCTCCACTTGTTCTACAAATCGACGCTGTTTCTCCAAAAGAAACCGTTGCCAGTCCGGACTTCGGGTGTCAATCCACTGTTGGGCACCAGATTCTGCGGCTTGCACACGCACCAGGCCAACTTCTGGTAAAGCTGTATCAATTGGGTCCACCACCTGTACCAACACCACATCGTGTCGCTGATTCAAGGCTTGCAAGGCCTTCCAATATCCATCATCTCGACAATCTGATAGGACAAACAAAATTGATCGACGCTTCAAAATCTGCTGGCAAAACTCCAACCCCGCTTTCAAGTCGGTCTGTCGATTGTGCTTCTCACCCGTTTGCTTCCACCATCTCGCCCACTTTGTCCACCAACTTCGGTCTTGCTTTTGAACGGGTTGATCAAAACTTGGAGACAACAGTTCGCGAATAATTCGCAGGCCGTGTCGTTGACCTTTTCTGGGTGGTACAAACAGGTGTTCGCGGTTGGAAAAGAGCATCAGCCCCACTTTGTCTTGGTTTGCCATCGCCGAAAAACTGACCAGAGCACCAAACTCTGCCGCGATCGACCGTTTGCTTTTGATGGAGCCACTGTCCATAGAAGCGGACACATCCACCAAGAGCATCATCGACAGTTCTCGTTCTTCTACAAAGCGTTTGATGTGCGGCACCCCTGTCCGAGCGGTCACATTCCAATCAATGCTGCGTACGTCATCGCCTGGCACGTACGGACGAACTTCATCAAACTCGACCCCCGAACCTTTAAACACACTCAAATACGCACCGGCCAACACATCGGAAACCTGCCTACGGGTGCGAATCTGCAATCGGCGAACCTGTTGCATCAATTCTTGCACACGGCCTCCAAAGGTTACGGTACTTCAATGCGATCAAGAATGTGGGCAATGATGTCATCTGCCCCTTTTCCTTGCGCTTCGGCTTCATAACTGAGTGCAATTCGATGACGCAAAACGTCTTTGGCAAGGGTTTTGATGTCGTGTGGGCTGACATAATCGCGACCATCCAACAAAGCCTGCGCCTTAGACAGTTTAATCAAATTGATGCTGGCACGAACCGATGCACCATTGTCGATCAAGTTCTTAAGTTCAGCGCACTGATAGGCTTCTGGATTTCGGGTTGCCGTCACGACATCGACGGTGTAGCCTCGAATTCGATCGTCGACAAACACTTTCTGGGCAGCTTGCTGAGCCTTTAAGATGTCATCCAACGTTGCCATCTTAGACACGGTTGGCACTTCAGATGCCCCCGCCATGCGCTCCAAAATCTTGACTTCTTCATCGCGAGATGGATAGCCCACCTGCAGCTTCATCACAAAACGGTCCAACTGAGCTTCGGGCAAAGGGTAAGTTCCTTCCTGCTCAACAGGGTTTTGAGTCGCCAAAACCAAGAAAGGTTTGGGCAAGGCAAAGGTTTCTCCACCCAAAGTGACCTGCTTTTCTTGCATCGCCTCCAACAACGCTGATTGAACCTTGGCCGGTGCACGGTTTATCTCATCCGCCAATACCAAGTTTGCAAAAACCGGACCCTGTCGAACGGAAAAAGTACCCTCTTTCGGATTGAAAATCTGGGTTCCAGTCACGTCGCCGGGCAACATATCGGGTGTAAACTGAATTCTGGAAAAATCTGCAGCAATGACTTCGGACAAGGTCTGAATCAACAACGTCTTCGCCAAACCGGGCACACCTTCTAACAAAATGTGTCCACCGCTCAAAAAGCCCAACAAGACTCGGTGTAGGACAGCAGTCTGTCCCACCATGACCTTGCCCACTTCGGCTTCGATTTGCTGAAACTGAGATTGGAAATGCTGAGGGTTGAGTTCCATATTCGCTCCATTGAGATGATTCACAGGGTATTCAGCGATCATTTATAGGAACATTTTTTACAATGACAAGGTCATGATGTAAAGAAGGTAAAGAAGGCTAAAGTCAAGGATTACAGTTCTTCATTCAAAAACATTGAAAACCCTCGGTAAGAATTCGGACCCAGTATCCCGTCCACAGGACCTGTATACCCATATTGTGCGCCGACAGACTGCATCGCAGCATAGGTGTCTGAATCCGGCGTGCCACTCACCGATACACTATAACCCATCGCAGACAAGCCACGTTGAACCCCTTTCCATGAGTTGGACCCCATTATCCCATCCACAGGACCCGTGTAATTGTACAAAGAACCGAACACCTGCATGCGCATATAAAATGTGGTATTGGGAACCCCTGTCTCAGCAGTGTTGGTCACCGGAACCGTTCCGGCATGAAAGTGGTTTTGGTCCTCATCACAAACGGCACCACCGCCATCTGCGATTTCTGAAGATACATAGTCCATAGACCAACCCAAATAAGTCGCTCCAGTTGCATTTGTATAATTGGAGACGCTGGTCACCCCAATGGCATCTCCCCAATCTTCAAGCACATAATTGGATGCCATAAAGATGGTTCCCCCACCACCAAGCAAATCCACCGCCACATGGCCGTGCACCCCAATATCCCACCAATGAAAAGCCCCAATGGGTGCAAGTCGAGCATCCATCCCCAAAATTGTCGACTCAGCATAGGCACCGATGGCCGATGGACGTGCAGAGGATTCTGGCATTTCTCCAAAACGCCACATCAAAGACCCACACCAACCAGACCAAGTTGCGCCATCTCTTTGTGGATACTGTGCTGCATAATCTCGTGCACGATCATAAATGTCCCACGTACAAGGCGTCTGCGGCTCCGTTTCCTCTTCCACCTCTCCAGTATCAACAATCTCCCCTGTATCGTCTACCTCAACCTCACCAGTATCTTGCGGCTCAGTATCTACAGTGTCTTCAGTATCTGTGGTCGCCCCAGTATCTGTAGGCCAAGAGGTTGTCGTATCTGTATCGTCCTCTTCGACCACACTTCCAGTATCTTCACACTGAATTTCCGCACACTGACTTTTCAGCCCCAAGGGTGTACACGCCAACCAAAAAAACATCATACCAACCTCCATTTTGTTGACATCATACAATTCAATCACTTGATTCGCATGAAATCAATACAGAAAACAACAATCACAGTCACATACATGAACCAATGAACAGTTCAAACCACCAAGAACCTGCACGATTCTATTCATACACCTCAGACGCAATAAACCCTCACACAACACCAGGTCAGGAGGATAGATGCAAGCATAAGTGAGGGCTTGTTGAATGGCTATACTAAAG
>CBFICN010000100.1:0-13803 GCA_965661045.1 uncultured Myxococcota bacterium | reverse complement strand
GGTTGTTGATGGTGCTGTTGATGGTGCCCATCGTACTGTATCTACTCGGCGAAGAAGACCTGTTCACCGCACTCGTCGACGTACATTGGGGACTGCTGTTTGTGGGGTGGGTCAGCATGGTGTGTGCCATGTGGTTTTTGGGGTTGCGTTGGAAGACGTTGCTCACTCAAACCAACGCATCCAACCTATTCTTTTCAGCCTGCATCTCTGGAGGCCTGCTCATTAATTACGCTTTACCGGGACCCATGGGAGAGATCATGGGTGGATGGTTGCTGAAACGAGAAGATCAAACCCCCATCGTCGTAGGACTCACAGCCAACACGTTGGGGCGCCTCATTGGTCTCTTTACTGCAGCGGTTGGGGCTGTATCGCTTTGGCCACTGATCGAAGTGCACAATCCAGATGTCACACTCGCAATGCAGGTTTTGCTCTTTGGCATCGGAGTGGGTGCGATACTGTTGATCACACTGTGTTGGAAAGCACCCGTGCTGGTCGAAAGAGCCAAGGACAAAAGCGATCACCATCCAATGAAATTGATCGCCACGGCATTGTATCAAGTGCATTCGTTGAAACCACAACAGGTGATCATAGCTTTCGTCTATTCCATACTCGGGCACGGTGTTGCATATTTGGGCATCCTGTTGTCGCTCATGGCTTTGGGAAATCCCCCCTCTACCGTAGCGATTCTTTTTGTGTATCTGGTGGGTACCTGCTGTGGAACCGTTGCGTTTCTATTCCCCGGCTCCCAGCTGACGTGGGACGTCATCTTTACGGGTTTACTCATTTCAGCGGCCGAATACACCCCTGAAATGGCCGTTGTGGCAACGGGCGTCCTCCGAGTGGAGCAACTGGCGATGATGGGGTTTGGTGGACTGCCACTGATGTGGATTTTACTCCGACAGCGAAAAGACAGTCCGTAGAACGGATCACTCAATAATATTGCCGTTCAAGCAAATCAATGCATCTTCCAATGGGGATGCCACCAACGACAATATGCAGTTCGACTTTGTGTCGCCGGACCACTCACAGGTCAGTTCGCAGGTGCTGTCTGCTGGGATGGTCACAGGCTTGTCTAAGTTGACCAACTTAGGAATTCCCGGTGAAAACTGATCGGAAAAGACCTGTTGATCTCCACATTGAATGCTCCAAGAACCTTCTGGTATATCGGAGTGCGCCAACGCAGAATACACTGTCACTTCTTTGTCCAGTTTGCAATCGATTTTGGATGCCCCGGTCGTTCCAGACTCGGAGGTCATTTCAAAAACACTTGCCCACGTTTCCACATCGTCTTTGGGCAACGTTTCAATATTCATGGTCACCGTCACATCTTTGCCTTGAGATGTGTTGGGAAAGACTTCAAACATCCAGACGTCGGATCGTTGCAAGGACAAGGCCGTCTTCTCAGGCAAAGACACCCATTGGAATCCATTCATCAATGTATCTCCAACCTTGGTCAAGTCTATGCCAGTCGCTTCGTATAAAGGCCACGTAATGACCTGTTCTTTCATCGCGCTGCAATCTTGCCATTGATGAGGGGTGATCTCAGAAGACAACTCTTGAGCACTGAGTACACGCACCATATCTGCATTTTTACTGCTGAAAGACAAGCCCGTCATTCCATCCGTAAACGAAGGCACTTCCTGAAAGAAGCAGTATCGCTCAACACCAGTTGCCGCTTTCAGAGGGGGCAGTGTAATCGCAATTGACCCTTCGGCAATCTGAATGTTGTCTTCGCCTCCCTGAACGGTTTCCGTTTGGCTTGGCAACTGTTGTTTGGGCTCTGGTGCCGACTGTACTTCTCCAGAGACGGTAGAGTTGGTCGGACGTTCTACTTTACAACCCATCAAAATCAAAAATAACATCATCAAAACTTCCTACACAAGAGTCTTCAAATCAGGTTCAGTGTAATTGATTTATGGTACATCGTCAGTGCTAGACTGATTTGGACTTGAACCCGGTTGGTTACTCTAGCAAACCATAACAAAAAAGGTTTTAAATTTTAAGTATTTATAAACCCTACTTCATACAAGTCGTGTATCCCAACGCCATCAAACGCTTGCACTCTTCATCAGAAATCTGACGCGTTCGAGTACTGTCAACCTGCCACTGAGCATACTGGGCTATCCGTGTTCGATAAGTGTTGTTGGAATCTCGAAGAACACTTGGGACCTCTGACAATGAGGTCTGTTCCAATGGATCTGCCTGCAAATCATACATCCAATCTTTGTTGAGACCGTCAATCCATTTGTATCGATTTGTTCTGGCAGCAAACTGGGGTTCTGGCATCCACGGATCGGTGATCGAATACACAACTTCTGTTGAAGAGTTGGTTGTATCTCCCACCAAACTGAGTTTCGACGTCCCCATAAACCGTTTGTCACCCGGCAAACCTGCCATCTCCAACACCGTCGGCAACACGTCGATCAGTCCCACTTGCTGTGACACACGCTTTCCCGACAGTTCTGGAGTCAATGCGCCACCAATAAGCAATGGCACATGGGTCACCTCATCCCACAGACCGGCTCGATGGTTGAAATAATAATCGTGTGAAAATGACTCGCCGTGATCGGCCGTCACCACAACGATCGTTCGTTCATCCACCAATTGAAGCAAGGGAGCAATTTTGGCATCGAGTTCGGTAATCTCTGCATCATACAGTGCCAACACATGCTGCACATCACGCTCTGACGGCATTTTTTGCCCATCGCGGTAGGGTCTCAATACAGCATCGGTACCGTCTATACTGCCCGTATACGAAGGGTCATACAAATTCTCCGTTGGTGTGTACGGAAAGTGCGCATCAAAGTAATGGGCAAACGCAAAATACGGACCTTCACCTTGTTGCTCAATCCACTTCATGGCACGATCGGTCACTTCGCTTCCATCTCGAGACATGTCTTTGAACGAAAAGGTAAATTGGTCATCGTACGTATCAAAAGATCGACCAAACCCACTGGCTTGATCGGTCATCGTCACTCCACCGATAAACCCACCGGTTGCATATTGATGCGCTTGAGCGATATCCGCCATCGTGGGACCAGAATAGATTGAGCCACCATTGGCTGGAACATTGCCGTGCACTTCGGGGAGCACCGAAGACATCATCGTCCAGTGCGACAAAGCCGTCTCCGGAAAATGGCTAATGGCTTGATCGAAAGTGATGGACCGTTTGGCAAACGTTTCCAAGTTTGGAACTTGAGACGGTCCCCCGTATATGGACATTCTTTTTGCATGAACGGTATCCAGCGATATCCAAATGATGGATGTGGGTTCTTTGAGCAGGGTCGGTTCGGCAGTCCAGTCAAAGGTCACCTCCGCATGGAATGGCTCAGGTTGCTGAACTTGACCGTTCGTCGGCTGACCCATCGGTGGACTTCCTTGAGGTCCATTGGCAGCACCCATCTGACCTTGAGGAGGCGGTCCTAGAGGACCTTGACGCCCGTTGGAGCCGTTGTGTTTTGGTTGACCCTGTTGATTCGCAATTTGTTGAGGTGGAATTTGTTGACCTGAAGATCGCCGAGGTTGACCTTGCACATTGACAGCGCCATTTTTTGATGGTGTTGCAGATGCCTCAGACGACTGTTGAGACTCTGTTGTTTTCAAAGCCTCGTCATTACCACTTGAACATCCCAAAATGAGCCAGAGAAGCATTATTGAACCTCCAATGAAGCATAATAGACCTCATTGTATCCTCGAACACCCTGATTCCATACCACGTGAAAGTTGCCTTTTGAATCGACCGACAAAGATGCCAGTCCCGGTTTCCCCCAGTCAATGTCGGCAATCTTTTTGGGCGCGCTCCATCCATCACCCTTGTTCAGACTGTACACCATTTCAGCGTCTTGACCGGCGTCCCAGCCCCACACAAGACAGAGTACACCGTCATCGTTGATTTCAATTTCGGGATCAAAGTGAAAGCCACCATACCCTTTCGAAGGTTCTTCCACCGCTCCCCATTGATCGGAGTTGACTTGGTGAGTGCGCACATAAATGTGCTTTGGCTGCCCCGACTCTTTGTGAAACCACGTTACGTAATCTGTGTTTTTGGCAAAGGCAAAATGTGGACGCTCCCCTGGTTCACCGGTTTCGGTAATGTTCTGCAACGCACCAAACTGCCCATCTCTACCTTCCACAAAATACAGCGTTGTCGCTGCTCCACCCGTACCAATATCAAAACCAGCCACCACACTGCCATCCGGACGACGTTCAACGTTGGTGTGCCAAGCATCGGCACTGCCATCAGAAAAAGACTGTATTTCTGACCAGTTTCCATCGCTGTACCAGCGCCACTTCGCTTGGAACCGATACTGCTCTCCAAGTGGCTTGCCAATGAATACATATGCCAGATCTTGACCGTTTGCATCGGCTACGTGCCCTGAACCAATCTCACCACCATCATCTGGGGTCAGCGCATACGGTTCAGACCAACTCCCCCCTGTCGGATCAAAGGTTGTCACATAGCCACGAGAACGAAAGTCTGGCATTGCGTGGTCATAGACCACCACCACCGTTTCGTCTGGACGCACGATAATATCGGGTCCCCAATTGCGCTCACTGTCGTGTCCCAAGCTTTGTGGTGGGCTCCACTTGGTGCCGTTTCTAGACATTCGATGCCGAATGATGTCTCCATCATCGGTGCGGTCATAATACACCACGTGGTACAGATCGTCCTTGGACACGGCAATCTGAGGCCTATACCCTCCCGTAGGTTTTTGAGTCAACTGTACAACCTCACTCCATGCACCCATATCTTCGATTGCCGGACCTTCTGGAGCCTTCCAGTCGTGAAACGGTGGAAAGCCTGACGGATCTTGAAAAGCACCCCCAGAACCGTTGGCCACTTGTCCACCTTTCATGTTGGGTGGTGGACCTTTGGGACCGATATTGGGTCCTTTCATTCCGTTTGGCGCCTTATTGGAAAGATTCTTAGCGCCATTCTGACCATTGGAAGATCCCTTCTGCTGCCTTGAACCATTGACTGTAGAGTTGTTTCCAGAGGTGGTTTGGGTCTGAGTTGTAACATCGTTGGCGTTCGACTTTGTCGCCTTCTCTGTTGACTCATCTTGACCACAGGCCATCCACAACCAAAGCACTGTCCGTATCATCCACCCTCCATACTTTTCTTCACTATATCGGTTCTATATGATTCGGGGTATGCTGAATTCAACCCACAAACAAAAAAGCCCCTGAGTGTTCAAGGGCTTTTGATGGTGAACAGAGAGTTCAACGTCCTTTATTCTTCTGAATACACATCCTCGCAGGCAACTGGAATACCGCTTTGCAAATCTTCGCAGGACATGGCTTCCATCGCGGCCAAACACTCTTTGGCATATTCCTTGTTGTATACAAAGTCACTGAACGCTGTATCTTTATCACCGGTACTGTTTAAAATCTCTTCGCACTCAGCGGCATCCTCGCCAAAGAACCAAAGCTCAATTTCTTGGGCATCTGCAATGTCTTCAGCTGAAGTACATTCAAAAGTCTTCTCACAAGTAATGGCGACGGTTTCGGCTTCAAACTTGTCTTCAGAGGGTGCACCAAAACAAACATAAACGGTATAAATTTTTCATTGCATCGCCTTTGATAACATCTCGATGAACCTCTCTAATTTTGATTCATCCCACATCGTCTAATTCCTTCAGTGGAGAGATTCAACCTTCGCTGTATTTTCAACGGATGCTTCTTCTACAACTCGATCCGGCATATTCCATGGGGCTGGCTTCTGAAACCAAGAACCATCTGCATATGACGCAAACGATACGGTCCCTAGATTGAACATGTTCCATACCCCATCAATAGAACAATCCACCGGTCCCAATATGCTCCACTTGTGTGGTCGTCCATCGATTTCCAACAGTTTGTACGATGGTTCTGCATCTCCAGGATGCCATCCCAAAGTCACTCTAGCCTCGATGCCATAGCCCATTCGTACAGCATACAGTGCCAAATAGCGCGCCAACAGCCCCCCCACTCTATCAATCTTGTGTGGGTCCTTCCCAGACCATGCGCCTCCACCAATGCTGACGTGTGGACCGTATGCGTCGACCACCAATTTTTTGCCAGACAAACCATTGTCTCCCCAAGGTCCACCAACGTCAAAATCTCCGCCACCGTTGACCGTTAGGTTGTCCGGATCGGTTAGCCCAATGTGCTGAGCCACATCCCAAGCCATTTTGAAAATGTCACGGCGATCAGCACTGGGTTGATGGTGCAAGGAGATCGATACGTGCTCCACCTTTTGTCCCTGACAGGTCACAATAACCTTGCCATCGGGTCCCAACCCAAATTGGTCTCGAATCTCGAGCATACGCTGTCCAGCCAAATAAGCCAGTCGATGCGCCAAAGGCAAATATAGATGCTCTCTTTCGCCACCTGCATAGCCTACACAAATGGCTTGGTCATCTGAAATGCTTCGCAATCCTCGTAAGTCATCGTCGAGTTCTTCCAAGCGCAAATCGTGATCAATTCGCAAACTTTCGGCCGACAACCACTGCTCATCGTAACCTGCATCTCGAAAAACTTGTCGAACAACGTCGTCTACTTCATCAGTGGTCATAGGGGGCGTTGTTGTAATACACCCAGTGACCAGCACAACCTGTTGATGCAAGGCCACTTCGACACCAACCAAAGATCTAGGGTCACGACTACAAGCAGCATCGACGAGACAATCTGCGATTCGATCACACAGTTTATCAGGGTGTCCGGGCAAAATATATTCAGCGATTTGACGGGAGGGGACGTAATTAGCAAGTATTTCCATTGTGTTTACCTTCCAAATTGGATGTTAAAAATTAGTTTCTTATGTTATTGGCAATAAAGGCGTACACCGCGTAGCAATCGGTACAACGTCATTTTTAGAGCCACCAAGTGGAAGCAGTACCTCAATGTGCGCCTGCTTCCTAAGACCCAGATATTGATTGTGGATTTGGCCGACATACCCATCGGTCAACAGCACCACAGATGTAAATTTGTTCTCTTCAATGTGCTTCCAAACACAAGCACCACTCGTTCCACCGGTTGTGGAATAGTTCAACCTATTGAGGTCAGACACGTCTACTTCGAGCACCTTGGTTGAAAAGACAAACGTTTTGACGGTCACCTGTTTCTGCAACAAATACAATGCTTTAATCAAGTATTTGGGGTAATCGCCCATCGACCCTGAGACATCCAAGTAGATTGCCACTTCATTGCGTTTTTGAATCTCTTTTGGAATCGACGCCACATACATGGGCACCAGACCGCCAACCTGCTGCATTGCAAAAGCACGTCGGTCTCTGGATGGCATAAACTGTTGAAAGTGCTGATACTCAAAATGCGAGAGACCACCTTGTTCCTCTCCTTTACACACTACAGAAGCCAATACCGTGTCAACGATCTGCCGAACCAAACGAGTAGATACGTTGACCTTTGAAACTGGCATGGTCTTTAAAACATCGTTGAGAGAGCGTCCGGCAATTGGGTTGGGTGGTTGTGGCCACTCTCCAACAATTTCACGTACGATATCAAACAAGTCTGGATCATCTTGTTCCTCAATACCGCGAAGGTCTTCTCCATGACTCCCCAGCAAATCGTCTAAAATTTCTGATCCAAGCTCCCCGTTGATACGCATTCCAGAGCCTTTTTTGGTTGCAGCATCTCCCTCCTCTCCCTCACCGTCCTCCACCATCAATCCAACTGGAATGATCTTGACCAACAGAGCGAACACATCGAAAAATGTTCCCTTGTTGCTGTAATACAGCGTGTGAATCACTTGCTGCACATTGTGGGGCATATCCTCTGGAAAAATTGGAGTACCTGGAAAATTTTCAGGTGGTCGGAGCAGACATTCTGGAAATTTATTCACTGAATAACTGTCTCTGAATAAAGCGGTCCATTCTGGCTCAGGTTTGGACCGACACAGCATGGCATTGATGATCGCGTCAAAAGCGATGTTGTGTTGTATGGTGGTTCGTTTAAACAGTCGGGTATGCCCAAGCAACACATGGTGCAATTCATGTTGAATCAGCATGAATAATTTTTCATCTGTCTGACAATGGTTGGCCACATACTCTGGATTGAACACAATCTTGGGTCGCCCCCCAATGGGTACACAGGCTGTCTGAACTTCTGTGGACTCTTCAATGTCCATCAATGACAGCATCTTTTCAAGACCATACGGCATCGCTGCGATGAGGTTGTGCACTCTGTGAAGAATGGTCATACTATTCTCCTTACACTCAAAATAGAGGCAATTGCGCTAGAACGCGCTGATCGTTGATGATTCGACTTTGCCTGAGACGCTCAAAGGTGTACAACGGTTGGGCATTCAGCATGCACAAGTTTTTGGCAGTGCGCGCCAGAATTGCGACCACAAGCAATGGTTTTATACTGTGCGTCGATTTCAAATCACTCCCACCCATCACAAAGAACGGTGGCAGTGACGGTATTTTATTCAACGCATTGGTACTTTCTTGAATCAAACTGGGCCAATCTTCACAATCTGTAAACTCCAACACCTGTTCTTCCCACGAAGCAGAATTCTGAAGTAAAGAAGACATATTGGGTATCCAAACGCGAACAGCGCGCCCCGGTTGCCGATTCGGTGCCACCTGAATTTGTGAACGTGGTGGAGCGCTCATATTGTGTAAACTGCATGCCATCTCTGCGTTCATTGAGCACCTCTAAATACATGGAGTACGCTGCGCACCTTTCGACAAAAGAGTACCAAGGGATGCACAGCATCGGGATCTTCAATAAAGTTGTTCTCAAAGGCCACCCACAATACATCTTCAATCCACGACTCATCTTCGTTTAACAGAGCAGCTTTGGCAACCACCTTTTGAGCGACCTGATATTTGTATGAGTGTGTCGGAATAAAAGAATTTCTAGACTGCAAGGACTGAATCAAACTGACATCATCAGCCAATTGCATCAAGACAATCGCTGGTGTATCTGGAAAATTATCCATTAAAATGGGAAACAGTTGACAAGACAAAGCCACACGACAAGCTGGTTCTAAAGCAGCGTAAGAATCCAAAATCGTTGCTGTAATCAAATCTTCCTGCTTAGACCGGAGTGCGAGCGCAACTCGACGGACTTCATCTTCCTCTTCGAGCAATCTTTTGCGAATGTCATTGAGTGGAATCGCTTGTATCTTGAGCGCCATGGAAATCAAGGGCTGAACGTCACTGCCTTTAATGTCTTGTTGAGTACTCTGGGGCAAACTGTACAACACGGCTCGATACAGCGCATCAGAAATGCTTTCATAATACCCTGTCGCGATCAACGCGACGGCATTTTCATACATCATTCGAATTCGCCGATAGGAGACATCCCACTTTCGACGATGCAAGATGCTGTACAAACCATCAAAAAACAAGGCCAAGTTGTGACCGTACACCTGCTCAATCAAGTTCAGTCGACCCTTTGTCCATCGAATCGCACCCTCAAGGATTTCCCCAGCACTCTCATCCATCGTTGTTCCCTTGATGATTTGAAGCCTCTGGGTTGGGGTCAAGCCAGTTGGTACTCGGAAGATCCAGTCGTATCGATCTGCAAATGCCGCGTCCAATTCAAAAGAGCCAAAGTATGCATTGGGATCATCTTCCGATGGCGGAGGATTCATCGCTGACCATCGATACTTCAACTTGGTCAAGGGTGCACCTTGCAATTTGCGATCGTAAATCAATGGAAACAGTCGATTTTGCATGTCCGGGCGACAGCGGGATATCTCATCAACAAAAATGGCTTCGGCGTCCCATGCGTCGAGTTCTGAGCGCAAATATCGAACCCGTCCAGCTTCAGCATCCGGCGCTGGAAAACCAATGAGATCGTCAAAGTTCAAAATACTGGCATTGTAATGGCGAAAGGTAGCCCCCAGCGCTTTGGCAAGTCGCTCGAGCACCATTGACTTTGCAGTTCCGTGCTCACCAACCAACAACAGTGGCTTCTCGGTTGCCAAGGCTGCCAATATGGGCGCCTCTAAGTGGCCCCATCCAACGACACCAATTGCGGGTAAAATATTGTACCTAACCGCTTGTTTTTTCTTGTGATTCATTCAAACTCCCTGTCTAATCAGACGCTGTTGACAACATTGAAGTCCAAAACAGTGTGACTCGACATGGACGTTGGCTTTTGGGCTTGCATAAGCTTTCCATGTCGATTTAGCCTCTTATTTTGTGTTGCGTCAAGTTGACCAGTAAATCACCACAATGCTGTTTGTATACCTATGACGTAGACAACATTAAAGTTCGGACACTGTTTTGAAATTTTTTCTAAATTTCTCATACAATATTCCTGATTCAGTCAGTAAATTCTTCAACAGTCTTTTCTATACAGCAGAATTTCATCGGTTATAGATTCTATATGTTCTATTTCTCACTTTTATCACTGACTGCCCTCGCCCAAGCACAGACTGCCTCTTTCGGTCAAACAACATTTACAATGGGATCTGGCGAAACACCCGATGAAACCCCCGCTCGGGTTGTACAACTGAGTCCCTACCGCATTGACCTTACAGAAGTGAGCATCCAAGAGTTTGAGCGTTTTGTCTCTGAGGGATGGACAAACGATCAATATTGGAGTTCTGCGGGCTTGGCATGGAGAGAGGAACACCCCGAAGGTGCCGGTGCGACCAATCGCAAAGCGGGACGTGGAGATCAACATCCAGTGGTCGCTGTAACTTGGTTTGAAGCGGATGCCTATTGTCGCTGGAACGGTGGTCGACTGCCAACCGAAGCCGAGTGGGAACAGGCCGCCTGTCGAGGCCAACAAGAAGGACGGTTCGCGTGGGGCGATGATGAAATGGCAGAAGCACCGTGGTATTCTGCGGGCAAATATGGACACCTGCAAAGTGTTTTGACCAAAGCGGTAACCGGTGCCCCCAAAACTCAACGAACACAAGATGGGTTGTACCATACAACCGGCAACGTCTGGGAATGGACTTCCGACTGGTATCACGCAAACAGTTATCAAACAGCCAGATCCAAAGACCCCACAGGACCAGAACAGGGCACGTGGAAAACGCTTCGAGGTGGATCTTTCATGAACCTTCCCTCCTACTGTACTTGCACCCACCGTGAACCCGCTCGGCCGACACGTGTCGCCTACACAACAGGGTTTCGCTGTGCATACGACGGGGGTACAAAATGACTTGGTCCAGGGTGTTCCCGGTACTCTTTCCACTCGTTGGAACTTTTGTCGCCTGTGGTTCTGATGAGCCTACGACCGCGCCAGCAACGATAGACAGTACCCAAACCTCCAAAGCCCAAACCTCCAAAAATAATACAGAGACAAAAAAGGCGAAAGCAGCAACTGTCATCAGCATCGACAAGTCCAAATTGGTCGTACAAGATGACATGGTCCAAATCCCTGAAGGGCTGGTCGATTTGGGACCCCGACACGTTGAAGCCGTCAAAGGCTATACACTTCCGATGAACCCAATGGGCATGACACCCAACATGGGCGAAGGCGACAATCAACGAGCGGCTGGCGGACCACCACTGCCCGGCATGGGATCACAGGGCAAGACCAATGGGCCTCCAGGACCTCCAACTTCCATGGGAAAGAACAATGGTCCACAAGGACAAGGAAATGGCGCGCCCAATTTTCCTCAACACAAACCCCAGTTTGACCTCAATCAGCCTCACAACGGTGGTGTGGGTCACGTTCGCCCCGGTTCTGGCGTACCTTCTGCCCCACCCAACATGCCAGGATCACAAGCAAAATTTGTAGGGGAAGAGCAGCCTTGGACCGCCAACCCCAGCAATTCTATGAAATCCAAACGGGTGACGGTGTCTTCTTTTTGGATGGACCGCACCGAAGTCACTCGGAAAGCCTACCAGCAGTTTTTAACAGACACTGGCTATCGTCCTCCGTTCATTGCTGAAGAGTGGGCAGAAGATGGATGGAATTGGAATGGAACGAACTATCCAGAAGGCACGGGCGATCACCCTGTCGTGATGGTTTCTTGGTATGACGCCCAAGAGTATTGCGCTTGGAAAGGCAAACGACTGCCAACGGAAGCCGAGTGGCAACTGGCTGCACTGGGCGATGTTCGATTGGGCAATGACTTTCCTTGGGGCAAAGAGTACAACCACGACGCTTTAAACCACGGACAAATTGAATCTCCCAATTTTGACGACTCTGACGGGTATTTACACACCTCTCCGGTGGGGGCCTTTCCAGCAGGACAGTCTGTCTATGGACTGGAAGACACCTTTGGCAACGCGTGGGAATTCACCGCCGACGCTCGTCGAGCCACTTGGAAGTTTTACGACAACGCCGATGGAAGTAGTCCCAAAGACACAATGGCTCCAGGACCCAGTCTCTATATTGGTGTTCGTGGTGGCGCCTATTTCTTTGACCTTCGCCCCAACCCAGGTGGTGAACGCAACGAGTTCTTGACTGAAGTGCGTCGAAAAACAGCAGGTTTTCGCTGTGCAAAGTCCTGAGACAGAGCAGAGAAAGTCTTCGTGGCTGGGCAAAGTGGGACTGGTCATTGGCGGACTTTTAGCGGGCATCGTACTCGCTGAAGGAACAGCACGGATCATTGCACCAAATCAAGCGGCGGATCTCTTGTTCAACGCTTCTGATGCCTCCCCAATGAACCTCTACGTCATTGACGAACAAACGCGGGTCACCACAGCGCCAAACCTCAACACCTCAATCCAATCATTGGACTATACGGTCGACATTCAAACCAACAGTTTGGGTTTGCGGGGTCCAGCGGTAGACACAGTTCCTCCAAACACTGAACATTGGATTGCCGTGGGCGATTCGTTCACCATGTCGGTACAGGTTCAACAGGAGGACAGTTTCTCCGGCTTGCTCTCCCAACGAAGTGGCGCACAAATTTGGAATGCAGGCGTGGATGGATATTCGACGTGGCAAGCGCTGTTGAGGGTGCAACAAATCCAAGAACACGTACCCATCAAGCGGGTCTTGCTCACATTTTTTACCGGCAACGACTTTCAAGACAACGAACGCTTTTTGGCGATGCAGCGCAGTCCTTTGCCTGGACCTACCGGTTCTCCAATCCCACGTCCTCAAATTCCAAGTCACGAAATCTGGTTGATGCAACACTCTTACATCTATGCGCACTATCGAATTTGGAATAAAGTACAACAGTTGGGCAGTCCACAAGATTTTTCCAAAGGAAACTGGCAAGATGAACTGCGCTTGTTCACCCTAGACGGCGAAAAAAGACGGCAACAACTCCGTGGACAAAGCAAACGCGCCCTCCAACAATTGCGCGACTACACCCGTCAACAGCGCATCGATTTGATGGTTGCGGTAGCCCCTCCCGCATTTGTAATTCACCCAGAACGACTGCAAGCCACCTTTGAACTGGTTGACCTAGACCCCAATCGTGCCGACGTACACGCCCCACAAAAATTGGCGTTGGATCTATTGAGCGAACTGAAGATTCCATCCTGCGATCTCACCCCTGCCTTGGAACAAGCCGTCGACCCTTATTTTACCTTTGATGGACACTGGACGCGCGAAGGGCACAGTGTGGTCAGCAACGCCATCGCCAAATGCTGGGGATTACCATGATCTCATTTCTTCCATGGCTCCTACTCGGGTGCTCCTCTGCACCTTCTACCGAAGAAACACCAAAGGATCCGACTGTGGAGCGGGTTTCAAGCACTCCAACCGCTACACCCGTTTTGACACAGAACAAACAGGGTGGGGCTGTTCAAAATCGAAAGCCTCAAAACCTAGATCAGGGCCAACAACACCCACCTCTACCGGCAGACAACCCTGCTTGGGAATGGGACGCGCAAAGCTTTGTACCCGACTTTGGCTGGTATGGTGAACACA
>CBFICN010000099.1:0-14088 GCA_965661045.1 uncultured Myxococcota bacterium | reverse complement strand
CCTGTCATTGTCGATGCGGGTCTGGGAACGGCGTCTGATATCACGCAGGCGTTTGAACTCGGATGTGACGCAGTACTCTTGAATACTGCTGTGGCGCGAGCCCAAAATCCTGTACAGATGGCCAAAGCAGTTGGAGCGGCAGCCTATGCAGGACGAATGGCACACCTGTCGGGTCGGATGCCCGCCAAAAATTACGCCGTTGCCTCCACCCCGATGAAGGGAAAAGCGTGGTTTCAGTCCCTAAACTCTTAATTATTGCGGAACGAGGATATTGCCCGTCGACGCAAGCGTGGATTTCCACAATTCAACAAATATTGGCATCCATCGAACAGCATCCCAATGCCACCCTACAGATCCGCAACAAGTACGACTCAAGAGCATGGATGGACATTGGGCCACACTTGAAGATTTGGTTCGCCAAGCACCCCCTGCAACTACAGTTGAATGGATTGCACCAGCCCAACCGACACTGTATGCGTCACCTCCCAGAAATAGCCATCGGCGAAGCCTTTGGGAGACGGCCGACGGTATTGGGCGCATCGATTCACTCCCTTGAGGCACTTAAAAAAGCGCAGGCCAATGCCGTAGACTATGTTCAATATGGTGCCATTTTCCCCACGTCAAAACCTGTACAACCACTGGGACTCAACGCCCTCCAACACATCTGTCAACACAGTACAGTGCCCGTGTTGGCGGTGGGAGGAATTTCTACAGAACGTCGCATTCAAGAGTGCCTCAACCATGGGGCTTATGGTGTGAGCATTGGCTCATGGATTCTACAAGCGTCAGATACCACCGCTACCTTGAATACCATCATGGGTACGTTGACTTGACTTGTAAACCAGTATCAACCACCATGAACTTGCGCAATGACCGCTCTGGACAATTGGGTTAGGGAGTACTATGCAACAATACCCTGTTTCAGATTCTCGTTGGACCCGTTTTGGCCCCCACCTCCTCTATGCCGTCATCGCTTTCGTCGTCTGCTCTTCGGCTTGGCTCAACGAGGGACACATCATCGGTGGTGGAGATCAGCCAGACTGGACGGGTACCGCGTGGGCGTACTGGTGGACGGGCTATTCTCTGGAGCACTTTCAGAACCCCTTCGATGGACAGTTCAATTATTTTCCTGTAGGGCAGCAACCGGTCGCACAATACAACCTTCTAGATGCCTTTTTGGCCTATCCGTTTTTGAAGTTGTTTGGGATGTACACAGGATACAATCTATTTGCCACATTCATCGTGTACTCTTCGGCTTGGGGCATGCACATTTTGGCTCGGACAGCCGGTGCGTCTCTGCTTCCTGCCCTGTTCGCGGGCATCGCGTTGGAAACCTCCAGTTTTCTGTTGCTTGAACTCCAGCACGGTCGACTGAGTCAAGCCATCCTCTTCTTCTGGTTGGTTGGTTTGTCTGGAATTTTAAAGATTGCGCGTGGAGAAGGCAACTGGAAATGGGCAGTTGCAACCGGTTTGTGTGTTGCGGCGACATCTCTAACCTATTGGTACTGGGGGCTATTCTTGGTCTTTGCCGCCATTCCAATTTGGTTTTCTGAGATTTGGTTTTGGGACAAAAGACGATGGAAACACATCTTGGTTTCTTTGGGCACCACCCTGATCATTTGTACTCCCTATGTATTGGCCCTGATGCGAGACTATGAAAGTCTACCGGGAGTTGTACGTGAACTGGAACCTTGGATGGATTTTGGTGCCTTGTCACGCGGAGACTTTGGGTTGGCGATGGGCATCAAGCAATCTCATTGGCCGTTGTGGCCGTTGTTCCACATCGATGCCGATCCAGACGACAAACGAATCGCTCTAGTTCCTTTGCTCATCGGACTGTATGCTTGTTTTCAAATCCTGCCAGAAAAACGACGGTGGGTAGCCATCTTGGTTTTTGGTTATGTACTGACTTTGGGTCCCTACTTAAAGTGGATGGACAAAACACCTTTTGGAATTCCACTGCCCTATTTATTCTTCTATGACAACGTCCCTTTCTTTCAACGCTTTTGGTGGCCACAACGATTGGAACTATTGGTCATTGTGGGACTCTCCATCTTGGCTGCCCTACAAATGGAACGGTGGTTTCTATATTTACCAAAAAATGGTAAGAAAATCGCGATTGCGGGAATTGTATTGGTATTGCTGGACACCCCACTTCGCAATCCTTACTTTCCGGTCGAGTCGCACCCACCAAGACGATTTCAAGAGCGTCTATACGCTGGGATGAGAGGCCCCATCATTACCTTACCGGTCATCTCACCCAACGAAATTTCCCGACATGTACTCTGGTTACAAACCCATCATGAACAACGAATTCTCGGTGGGCTTGGAGATCACATCACCAGCCATCGGCCATCCGGATTTGATCAATATGTCGCCTCTCGCACAGTACTCAAAGCCCTTTCTGAGATATCGGTTGGCAGTTTCCATCAAGTCACCATTGAACCGGAAGATGTCGACGCACTGATTGCAGATGGTTTTGAGTGGATCGTGGTTGACCCTGCCAATTTCTCTCCTGGTTTAGAAGCCAAGTGGGCATTCGCATTTTCCAGTTTCTGTACACAGGTGTGGGGTACCCCGTCGACTCAGGCAGCGGGTGGATACGGTTGGAAAATCACCAAACTGCACCAACCCGTGGTGATTGATGACATCGCACCAGTTGAGCGACTGGGTCCCAGAACAGAAGAAGCCCCACCACAAAATGGCTCTTTTTAATGCACCTTCTCTAAAAATTGGAATACAATAGATCAACACCTCAAACTCGGAGTTCCAATGTCTGATTTTCACATGGCCCTCTCAATTAACAAAGCGTTGTGGGATGACCTTGTTGGCGTCGCCCTCCCCTTTCAAGTAGCGGATGGTGCCTTCGATCTCGGTCGCAACGTTTATCAAGGGGTCAAACAGTTGGGCGTCCGACAAAAAGTCTCTGGGTTGATTGAAGACAAGGCGCCCTCTGAACGAATCCAACGAGCTCGAAAACGCCTTGGGGACATGTGGCGCAAGCACAAGCCACAAGTGTACCGTACGTTGGACGAGGTATTGCATGTTGAGGGAGATTGGAAAGTCGTGATTGACCAAGACGGTACAGACTTCCACTATGGGGAACAAAAGATTGGGGTCGATGCCCATGTAAAAGCTTCGGCTACGGGCACACTGTACCTGTTAAAGAAGAACCTTGAGATCCCATTTGTCTTTGAAAAACGACTCGGTGCGAGTTGTCACCTTGGAGACATTCGCTTTGATCCAAATAGCAACGCAGTTGTTGGGTCAGTGCAGGAACCACAAGTAGATCTCGGTGAGAATGTGTTGTTGAAGTTGGCCAATGAGATTGCTGGGCAATTACTGGCGCAACAAACAGAGCGGTTCAATGTCGTACCACTCATTCCCAAAAATCAACTCAATGAAATGGTTTTGCCAGCAGGCGGCGCCTTGAAGATGAACATGACCGTTGAAGATGTGCGAATTGAAGTCGACAATCACGAATTGCAGTTGAAAGTAAAGTTTGGTTTTGCCCAAAAGCAACTGACCGACAAGGGACAGACCTGAGAGCCTAAGAGCCTAAGAGCCTACACTACCTGGCTGCTTCGTTTGGACCATCGCACTACTTTACTTGGCAGGTGGCGAACAGTGAATCACATTCTATTCGATGTTGGCCATTGGCCCGCACAGTCAATGGAGAAGTCTTAAACTCATTGAAGCCTTCGAACGTCACATAGACGGTGTAGACTCCAGGAGCCAACTGTCCAGGGGTAAACTCTCGTCCGTCCTTTTCCAGTCGTACCAGTTTGGCGTCTCCGGTGACAGACACACTGCCCGTCTTGGGCTTCGTCACCTCGCTTACGGTTACTGGTTCTACTTTTTCTACAGGTAAGGCATCTGATTGTTCGACACTCTCAGACGGAGCCGCAAGGGGAGTTGGTTCTTTATTTGGAGAACCGACGTCTTCGGGTTTAGAGTAGACCTGTTCTTTCAACTTGGTGGACGGCTTGGCATTGAGGGGTCTGTCTTTTTGTTGAACTGGCACCACAGGGTGCGTTACCTTCCGAACAGTTTTTTTGGGGGGTGTGCGGACAGGCTGTTCAATGACGGGCGCCATCGATGGGACGTCAGACTTCTTCAAATTGGGGACTGACTTCGATCCTTCCTCTACTTTTTTTCCTTTGTTGATTTCGTTATCCTCTACTTTTTGGACTTGACCCTCACTCAATTTTCCAAGTCCTTTTGCATTGGACGGGATTGGAATGCCAACCAGATTGATTGGCTTGGCCATCTTGACTGCAGACTCTTCAGACTCTGCATTCACCTCAGTCACAGTGCTTTCAGCAAAACTGGGAATACTGGGGATCGTCCAATACAACCCTGCCCCCGTCAATATACCAACAACACCGATCCAAAGAACCCCCGTCCAAGTGCGGCGTGAAGGGATACCCATTTCTTCTGCCAGGGAGACCTTTTCCATTTCAACGATATTTTCATCCACCAAGTTCGCATTCACCACCAATTTGGATGTCGGCTCAGAATCAGGCGAATTGGCATCAAATTCTGCAAAGAACTTCATGACCTGTGTTTCTTCAACCGACTCTTCGCTGTGTTCCACGGGGGCTTGTTCTGTGTGTTCATCCTCCCATGTCAACGCGCCATCCATCGAAGCCTCTGTCACTGGCTGTGCCCGCATGGTGGGTTCATCGTCTTCTACAACTGAGATGGGACTCGGTACGGAAATTTGTAGTTCTTGCGGTGTGGGCTTTGGGGCAATTCTTCTAGCGGTGGGAATTCTGTTTTCTGGTTTCGATTCGTTGATGAGTTGTGGATACTGCTCGCGCACCCAACTCGCGACAATCGTTTTGCCCCTGGTGAGTTTCCATTTGTCTATCAACACATCCAGTGAAGGACGTTTACTGGGGTCCGGATGCACCAATCGAATGATTTGTCGAGGCAGTTTACTGGGCAACCCCAACGCCTTCAGTTCCAAACCAATATTGATGAGCGTTTGGCCGTGGTCGGATTCTGCAACCGGAAAGGGACATTCTCCCAAGAACATTTCTATCAGTAAACACCCAAGTTCATACACGTCTTGCGTCGAATCCATTGTGTCAGTGGGATATTGACCAAAGCCATCAATCCAAACAACCCCGTCCAACCCCAGCCAGATACCGTTTGGATGCAATGCACCATGAATGAGCCCTTTTTGCTGAGCACTGTGCAGACTTTGCAAAACCCCATACACAACCGACATAATTACAGTATTGGGCATGTGCTTGTGTTCAAGAACAACAGACAATTGTACGCCATCCCTCCAAGCCGCAACCCAACTGGGAATCCCCTGAACAACTTGCAACCCAAGCTGTGGACACGCCCCGGTGACAGCGTGGGTGTTCATCAATTTAATTCGTTCGAGTAGCCATTGACGCTCAGCTTCATTCCAATCAATCAAGGGAGTGAAACGAACGGGACGGCCTTGAGCATCTTCACCCGCATGAAGTTCTCCAAGCCAACCTTCACCGATTCTCTCTCGTTGCAACATCGACTATTGAGCTCCGAGAACTGCGGCGGTACCAACAGCGCCTACACTGGTCAACCCCATCACAATCGCGATGCTAGAATACACATTGGTGCGTCGCTGTAAGGACATCAGATCTTCACTGGCGGTCGCAGGACTCCAAAAACGTTGCTCCGAACGGTGGGCGAGCATGGCTGCAGCGACCGTAGCACCAGCCGTTCCCACAGATACCCAGGCCCATTGTGGTTCTAAAACCAATCGTATGTTGGGGTCTTCATAGATGGGATAGTTCGGGACGGGATCCCCCAAGGGTACAAACTCACTTTGAACGACAATACCATCGACCACTCTTTGAAAGATGTATGGCAAATCTGTGGGTACGTCTAAGCGTTCGAGTCCATCGATGTATATACTATTCGCCAGCATGGGAACCGGCATCTCTCGAGTGCCCACACTCAACTCAGATACCGCAAAAGCATTCCATTGCGCAATTGGATGGCCATCGTTCACCAATCCCTGTCCAGCCAAATCCAAATGGGGTGCTGCATTGTTGGCAGCCCGAGAGTGTGCACCCAGTGTGGCTTTGTCCTTTCTCGCAAAGGCCGCCAGCAACTCCATATGATGAAATTGCGCCACCGTCTCTAAATCTACCACATCGGTCAAACACTGAATGTGATCCAAAGCGTCTTTGCGCGCCTCAAGAAACGTAGACTGATTCATGTTTTTGAATTCAGTCAGTGACCCCTGAACGAGATTTCCCCATTCAACACCACTCATCGTACAATCTCTAGACGGTTCAACCAAATTGTCTGCATTCGCTACAGGAGTCCATCCAACAGCAACCGTCATCGCCACCGCAAAGACTGTCAGTTCTCGTCTCATTACAACCCCCGCCCTTCAAGCATGAATATCAGACCATTTTTATTGAGTCCGTCCGATGCAGTACGTGCCCCGACAAACAGTTCTGGAATTTCATCCCCTGTAAAGTCGAGTCCTCCAGCCATTGACCAACCAAGCTGATCGGTCGAGCGATTTTCGAGTATTACCATGTCCTCTCGACCATACTCTCCAAGCAACGGCCCATAGACAATCGCTATTTGAGAGCCCAAGAAACCACCCAAGACAACGTCCGCTTGTCCGTCTCCGTTGAAGTCCCCAATATCAACAATCGAGTACCCAAGCGCCGACTCTACATCTCCAACCAGTGTTGCCGTCGCTTGATCGAGCAAAGCAGTGGATGATTCAAACGCAGACACAACATAGGCTCGACTAGAGTTGGGGGTCCCAATCAACAGATCTACGTACCCATCTCCCGTCACGTCGCCCACAGTTTCTACATTTTGCCCAGCGTTTTCTCCCGGGAGTGCACCATTCCAAGCAACATCGGCATCACTGGGTGCGACTGCCTGTAAAGAACTCGCATTCCAGTATACAAATGCGGCACCTTTTTCACCGTTGGCTCCAAAAGCACCCACAGCAATATCCAAAACACCATCGCCATTCAAGTCAGCGGGTTTGGAAAGCGCTCCCCCAAAGTTCATCGACGGTTCATTCGCGACCAACTGATGTAAAAGTTCTCCTTCTGCAGAATAGACAAACACTGCACCGGCATTGACATCTCCCAAATCAGAACCGTGTGCCCCCACCCAAATCTGTGCGTCCAAACTTGCTACAGCATCGCCGAAACGGTCATTTGCACCACTACCAGACACAGTCAAGTCTGCACTCGCCGCTGCACGGTTGCCCACAATCGGTCCTTCAAACAGGTACACTGCACCCGTACTGCGTCCTTCAGTATCCGTCCATGTCGGGGCCGACACCAATAAATCCACATCCTCAGAACCCGTTACGTTCCCATACGCAGACACAACCTGACCAAAATCAGATTCTTGCTCTCCGATGATGGAAGCCACCCTATCCATTGTGGACAGTGTCTCCGTTGCTGTGCTAAGCGTGTCTGCATCCAAAATGTCGATTCTACCCACTCCATTTTCAGCCCCAGAACTCACAATGGCCAATGCCGCCTCTCCGTCAGGCAACAGGGTACCCACTGCCAAACTCTCTCCTGCATAGGCTTGGGCTGTCGCACCACGAACCTGCTGTGTTCCCAACAAAGAAAAGTCTGTTGTGTACCCACATCCATTGGCTGTTCCGTCACAATCATTGTCAAAACCATCGCCACAAATTTCTTCTTGTTCAGGGTTCACCGTTGTCAACTGGTCATAGCAATCTCCACCACTCAAAGCACTGTAGACCGTCGACGCCTCACAGTTGCACACTATGTCTTCATCATCTCCGAACAAGTCTCCATCTCGATCGGCAAAATACTTGGTACAGTCCACAGGGGGTTGCTCGAAAGGATTGCCGGCATTTCTCGTGCCGTCACAGTCTTCATCAATTGGTGTGCCACAATCTTCTATGGCGTTGGGGGATATGGAAGGGTTCTCATCGTCACAGTCTCCGGTAATCTGTGTGTACGATGCACTTGGAGCCGTACAAGCAAACAAAGAAGCGGACCCACCAACTCCATCACCATCCGCGTCTAAAAACCAAATGTCGGTACAGTCGCTGCTGCCACCTTGACCCTGACGATAGGCCAGTTCTTCGGCAGTAATAAAATTGCAACCAACTAACGTGGTCGAAAGAATGATAGATTGTAGAATATATGAACCAAACATGGGAACTCGAAAAAAGAAAGTCTGTCCATATATAGCACAAGTTTGGCTGCTTTTTCAAACCCTATCGTATTCGATGCAAATCATTGGCATCTATTTTGCAAAGCAATGAATGAAACAAATACTCAACAACCCTGTTGAAATGCGATCCAAATCCGATTTGAATCCTATTTAAATAACCAAAACCCGACACAAGATACACAATGACACTTAGACGCTGCTTGCCCATACAACGCTGCAACTTATGACCGATGACCATACCATTCCGGAACTGGCTCAAAGAAAGAGGTGCCCCTCAACACGCCACAGTCGGTGGTCAATGGTACACTTCCACCAAAAACCGAGGAATAGCATTCACTGATTACACCGGTGTTGGTGACCCATGATACAAACCCATGATACAAACCCATGAGCACAATGAAGGCTGTTGAACTTACAGTGTCCCTGTTGTGTCTTCCACCTGATATGCTCGCTTGACTTTTGGATACTTGATATTGTCACCTTCTGCTGACTTTACAGTTCCAATCCGTGTATTGATGTGCGCGAACATTTCTGCATACTCTTTTTTCATGACCCAACCCCTAAATATTTCGACCCCTTATGCCGATATAGAAATAGGTTAGCATAAAGATGTCCGATTGTGGATACAGAATTGGTTTCTGACAATGCACATACCCAAAATCCTTTCGACCCTTGCAATTATTTTCATCCCAGCCATTGGTGCGTGGCTATGGTTTGTGCCTGTATTTTGGGAACTGTCTTCAGATCAAACTTCTTTTTGGGAAGCCATACAGTCCGTTTTTTTTCAAAGTGACAATCAAGAATTTTTTCTTGGTGATACAACAGACTTACAGGGAACAATTTGGGTTTTCGATCATTTTTCGAAAATAGTTGACGGTACAGCAACCAGTGTCATGCCAAACCTCTATGCCCCAATTGGTTTTGATATTGGCTTAAACACAGGTTTCGCATGGGCGGATGCCGCATTGGCCTATCCGTATGTGAAATGGATCGGCATCCCGGGGTTTTACAACCTGCATGTATTCATCACATTGTGGATAAACGGCATTCTGCTGAGCTATCTCTTTAAAGAGTGCCGACTCTCAACACCAATGGCCTTGGGGCTGTCTGGCTTGTGCATTCACAACGACGTTGTTGCTGAAGAACTGCTCCATGGACGCCCCACCCAAATACACTGGTGGTTTCATGCCCTTTTTCTCATTGCAATTCTGCGACTCACAACCTTGAGAGATCACAAGCATACGAATCGTTGGGCCATCCTTGGTGGAGTCATGCTCGCGGGTTCTTGTCTCACCTATTGGTTTGGGGGGGCGTCATTGGGATTCATTGCCGCATTGGTTGCCACAATGGCTTCCATATCCCTCCCAAAACGCTGGAAGGAACATACGCTTCCACGCTTGCAAAATGGGTTGGTATTGGCTGGTACTGCCATCGCCATTGCGCTGGTGTGCACGTGGAGACTCAGCGTTCACTATCTGTCGGGAACAGACTCATTGTTTGAAGAGTTGCAACCCACTACGTGGACTACATGGAGTTTTTTGGGGCGCACCATCGATATCACTTCGGTTGCCCATATTTCTTCGTGGGAATCCTTCGTCGAAGCCGTTGAGCGCAATACCTTGCCCGACACTTTTTGGTGGCTGTGGGGTATTTCTTTATTCCCACTGGCAATGAAAAAACGATGGCCGTGGATCATCGGCGCCACCCTCGCCTTGTTTATCCCCCTTCCATCTGCATTCAATTTTGGAGACACTTGGGTACCAACCACCAATGCTTTTTTACACTGGATTTTTCCACCAATGGAGCGGTGTGGATTTCCTGAACGACTCGTTGTCACTCCAATCCTGTTGATTGGCGTCTCCTTTTCATTGGCATGGGGGGATTTGGAACGACGTACTGGCAAGCTCTCTAAGGTCGGACAACAAATTGCGAGTTTAACAATTGGTATTTGGCTTTGCTCATTGGCCCTCGATGGAATTCCCAACAAACCTACCACATCCACACTGAAAGCCGATCGCGATGTGCTGATGGTCACAGAGACTTTGCCAGGTGGCATCATTCATATTCCAGTTGAAGAGGCTGGAAATGCATTCATACAGCAAATGTTTCATCAACAGCCAATTTTGACGGGGCCAGGCGCCGACACCGTACGCCCAAAGAAGCATCGAGCGTACTGTGAGGCAAACAGTCTACTTCGGGCGCTCGAATTGTTGGCGGCAGAGAACCATCCATTGGAACCCGTCTTTGCCGAAGAAGACAGAGAGAAACTTCAACGAGATGGTTTTCGATGGGTCCAAGTAGATCTGAGGCGCTCAGCATCTCCTGCCAGTGCCTACATCGATCTTCTTGGACACGATGGACTCCTTAGACAAAACAGGCACTTTTTAGCCATTCCATTGAATTCAGCCGATGCCACTCTACTGCAATCCTTAGAGCCATAGTACACCGCCCTCTCACAAAACACAGCAGAAAAATCAAAAGTACAGTATACTGAGCACAAGATTCAAATGGAACACATATGCCCAAACAAACAACGCGTTGGCTCTATGGCATGCCCTTTTGGCATGGAGTTGTATACAGAACAACAATCTTTTCTTTTAAAGTGGTCGGCTTCTTTTTGTGGCGCTTTCAGATTTCTGGATTGAAAACCTTACCCAACAAAGAACCTTTTTTACTCTTGGGCAATCACAGTTCAATGCTCGACCCCTTTTGGGCTGGAATGTATGTTCCAAGGGGTGTCAAGTCGATGGCCAGTGCCACGGTTCTCAAAGTCCCCTACTTGGGTAAATTTTTGACAATGTGCGGGTGTTTTCCAAAAATGAAATACACCAAAGATCGCGCGTCAATGCAGTTGTTACAACAAAATTATGACGATGGATATCCCATATTGCTGTTTCCAGAGGGCAACCGTTCATGGGATGGTCGTATAGGCCCCATCTCAAAAGGCATTGGACGACTGATCAAAAGACTTGACTGCCCCGTCGTATTTTTTCAATTGCCAACGGCCTGTCTCTATCAGCCCCGCTGGGCAAAGTATCCTCGTTGGGTTCCAGTCGTCATTCGGTACAGTGAACCACATCGATACGCTGAATCCGACAGTGCTGAAGATATCTGGCGCGATGTCTGTCAAAGAATTGACACGACCCCACTGTTGCCAACTGGCTATCGAACCTTTGGCTTTCGTATGGCCCACGGTCTACCAAACTATCTATGGGCCTGTCCGAACTGCTACACACTGGACAGCTTGACAGTGATGCCAGACAATGGCAATGCTGTCCAGTGTACAGACTGCAATGAAGAGTGGGTGGTGCAAGTGGACAATCGTATGGTCGGACAGAATACTTGGACTGTTCGAGAGGCCTTTGACCGCATCGCTGCCCACTTTGGGAATCAGCCCAAATGCGAGAAAGAGGAATTCAAGCGAAGCGGTAGTGCCCTGTCCTGTGACAATGCCACCATCGCCAAACGCTCAGAGAAAGGACCGATGGAGATCATTGAACAGGGGACATTGTCCATTACCAAAGAGGGACTCTCCATTCACCAAAAAAACAAGACATGGCAGGTCACTCATCAAGAGATCACTGCCATATCGGTGGAGATTGCCAACCTACTGCAATTTCGAGTCAACGGGGTTGTCCATCGAATGACCACTCCAAATCAAAGTTCATTGATGTGGGCGTTCTTTTTGCGTGGGTGGCAACCAATAGACCCATCAAGACCTTGAGTATTGATTATCGTGCCTGTACCACAACCAAGTGCTCTTTCGTTTTCTTGGGAATGGTCAGCGTCAACACCCCATTGGCCACAACTGCTTCAACAGCATCGGCTTTGACAGGCTGCTTAAATCGAAATGTGCGTTCCCACTTTGCAGACAAATCACCAGACTGAATTTGAGAAAAGCCCTCAGGCAACTCACGGTCGCGTTCTGCCTTCAACACCAACTGATGCTCGGAAGCGGAAATGGTAAAGTGCTCCTTTTCAAATCCAGGGACAGGCAACTCCATCCAGAAAGCGTGTTCGTTTTCAAAAATGTCTGCATCGCTTTGATGAGCATTTCGAAGGGCAGTAGAAGGCAATAACGGGTTGGGAAATAGCAAAGAATGCATGGCAAACCTCAAAATATATTTGGTCAAAAGTAAAGTTTAAAGTAGAATGTCAACACATCGTTGACAAGTATACTTTGAGCACCCTCCAAACTTTGACAAGGGTTTGGATTGATTTTTTTGAAAAAAACAAAAAGCCCCATCACGAAAAGATCATGATGGGAACTTGTATTTCCGTACTGGTCTTGGGGTGGATTTTTATGTTGCTAGGAGTAGAAACCAGAAGTCCCAATGTGTACACTTATCAGTATAGGAATAATACCGGCTGACACTTCGTATTGATAATACAAATGAGTCAAAGAATGATCATAAGAGCAAAGAGCCTTCATCCCAATACACCGCCCCCTCGAATGAACTACCTATTCAACTTTAATCATCGATTTGAAGAGGGGGAAATGGAGGAAGAACGGGCATGAAGACAAAGGAGCCATATCCCACAATGTCGACAACTACGAATGAAACAACTTCGACAAAGACCCATTCCTATTTGAAGAGGGGGAAATGGTGGAAGAACGGGCATGAAGACAAAGGAGCCATATTACCAATATGCGACGACTCTGAAGGACCGTTCTTACCCATTTACCCCCTTCAATGGGACGACTCTGAAGGACCGTTCTTACCCATTTACCCCCTTCAATGGGACGACTCTGAAGGGCCGTTCTTCCACCATTTACCCCCTTCAAATCAGCGTTGAAGACCGAAGAGGACCGTATGCTGAACCCCACCATTCATCATCAATTGCTCATAAGACAAACCGAAGAACCCTGAGCGAAAACCGACAGTCCAAGCAAACTCATCTCCAATCGGAGCCATCGGTAAATTCTCAGTACTCGGATAGGAAGCCCAATCCGTAACGCCTTGTCGTGGTTGCCCATTAAAATACCAGCGGGGCTCCACGCCAACTTTCACTTTGACCAAATCCGAAATGATCAGAGCCTGCACGGGTACGCCGAATCCATTGCTCGCTGCGAAATCAACACCATCTGTAGAACCAGAGTTTGCCATGTGGCGGAGCAAATCTAGACCCGCCTCTACCTCAGCATGCAAGACTTTCACACCCAGTACGCTTCCCATACGCAAATCATAAGAACTCATCGAACCGCCCAGTCCAGCAGAACCATACACACGGGTACGATTGTATACACCAACATTGGCGGCTTTCAACCGCTTGGTTTTTTCATTGCCCACACTCAAACCCACACTAAGTCCACTAACAGAAGGGTCCGGGCCCTCCATATTAAGACTGGTCATCCCAAGTTCTGGACGAAAGATGATGTTCTTTTCTTCTTTGTATTTCTTCCACTTTACAGTCCCTTTGCCTTGACCTTTTTGACCAGCATTGGGTCCTTTCTTTTGACCATTGCCTTGGCCTTTTTGCGGTGTTTTCTTTCCTTGACCATTCCCTTGACCTTTGCCTTTGCCATTACCACCTTTTCCTTTACCCTGATTGCCACCTTTGCCTTTCCCTTTGCCCTTGCCGTTGCCTCCTTGTTTCTTCTTACCGCCATTCGACTGCTCTTCTGTCTCTGGGACATAAGGAGCAATTGGCTCTTCTGCGTGTGCAAGTGTCAATAACGAAATGAGTGTCAACATAAAACCTCCATAGTTGAATGATGACATTGTATACGATGAGAAAACGATTTTATTCAAAAAAGAATGGTCTTAAGGAAACTTTAAGATATATATCGTTTGTTATATTTTGGAGGACACCATGTACATTTCCTTATTGGCATTCCTTGCCTGTACACAAGCAGAAAAGAATGATACCGCGATCGAAGAAACCGCCCCC
>CBFICN010000098.1:0-14244 GCA_965661045.1 uncultured Myxococcota bacterium | reverse complement strand
AGACAAAGAGGCTCATCGTTGTGCTTTCACCAGCTGAAATGGCTCGGGCATCCATTTGAATACCACCAATGATGACAGGTTTAGAATCAATGGAGACACAGCCTTCTTGTTCATCGCGCAGGTTGTTGCAATTGTTGTCAATGCCGTCGCAGTATTCAATGGCTGCAGGGTGGATATCTGGATTTCTATCGTTGCAGTCATTGTCCACTTCCGCAAAACCGTCCCCATCGTCATCCGACAACGATGTTTTCTCATCAATGGTGCCATCACAGTCGTTGTCTTTGAAATCTGGTTGTTCGGGTGCACCCGGATAGGTTTCAATGTCGTTGTCATTGCAGTCTCCGTCCAATTCTGAAACGGAGTCGCCGTCGTCATCGCCAGCAGGTGTGCGTTCATCGATCTGATTGTCACAGTCGTTGTCAATGCCGTCTACCAATTCAGCAGCATCGGGATAGACAGCAGGGTTGTTGTCGTCGCAATCGATGAATTCTCCCTCTGTTCCATAGCCGTCTCCATCGTCATCCGATTCCGGAAATGGTGCACCAAACAGTACGGTTGTCGATGCAAAGGCCTGCAACTCAGCCTGGTCGGTCACAGTTATCAACCACGTGTCGACACCAGGAACCAAGTTTTCAGTGGGCACTTCAACTTCTACATAGCCATTTTCAGCATTGGCAGTACAGGTATAGGAGCCGGCCCCCAACACTTCAGACTTTACCTTGCAGAAGAGTGTGTTCGCTGGTTGATTGACGTCAAACATGTTCATTTCAAAGCGCAAAGGTGCACTGCTGTTGTGCACGTAACCCACTTGTGGTGAGATCAATGTGACAGAGGGTGCGACGTTTGTTGGATCGTCCCCAATGTTGGCTTTCAGACGAACTTCCACTTCTTCAGCGTCGATGTCATCCGAAGGGATCAGCAAGTTGCAGCTGCGACCACCAAGGTCCGATGGGGTAAAGGTTACCTCGAATAAAGTTCCATGGCCAGCTGGAATGACGCCGTCGCTGTCCATCGGTGTCGTATCGATCGAGAATTCTTCTGGATCGCAACCCGTACCAAGCTCCGGTGTACCCACTTCGAGTTCACCATTTCCAATGTTGTCGATCATGATTTGTTTGGTGACGGTCTCTCCTGTCCACCAGTGACCAAAGTCCAAGGTTCTCGGAGTAACCATAATTCGACCACTGCCTCTCTCTGAGGCACCACTGAGCAAGACTGTTTCCTTGAAGTGCACCGGATCACGAAAGAAACTTGGTGTAAAAGCAACACTGCCACCATCGCCCTCTTCGGGTGGTTCTTCGATGAAGGATTCGATGTGGAACGAGGCAAAGGCGTCGCCAACGATATTTGGAGAGAAGCCAACTTCGACATTCACGCGGCAGCCGGGAAACAACAAAAAGTCTCCCTCGCCGAGGTTGGGTGCCCAGTCTTCACTTTCTTGAACCTCCAACACCGCTGGATCTTCACAAACAATGGTTTCGGTGTAGTAGGTCAAAGAGAAATTGTCTTCAAATCCTTCCTCTTCAATGACGATTGGGTGGAGACCCATTGGAAGTTCACCTTGATTGGTGATCGTTATGGTTCTATAATCGGATTCACCCCATTCAACTTTTCCAAAATTGATGTCGGTATTGGAAATGGAGATCGAAGGGAGTAAGGTTTCTACCTGTGTGACTTGTGTTTGGCACGCAGTTCCCAGAAGCAATAGGGGTAAGAAATTCAGTCTGTTGACCATGGGTGTCTCCGTCAATATCGACATTCAGTTAGGAGTATTCAACACGCCACCAATACTGGCTTGCTTTGTTCAAGTACGCAAGAGCAAAGCAGGTGTGATGAAATGACTATTGTATCCTTATAACTGTACACTTTTTTGGACTTTGATGCAAGGAATGGTCCGCAGTCTAGTTTGCCTTCATCATGACGTTGAGTGACCGTGGAACAATGGAAAAAGACGCGGGTAAAAAACCAGAGAGTTCACCATCCAAGTCTATCTGTACTTTTGAGCCTTTTCGAGCCGCAGCTTCGATGCTCACAACGTGACCCACGACGGAGCCTTCGACCTTGTGAATTTCGTCATTGTAGAGTTTGGGCAAGTGCATCAACTGTGAAGGAACAGACAGCTTTGGGAGGACTCGAAGGTGTAATTTACCATCTCCAAGGGCACTTTTGGGAGCGACCTGCATGCCACCCCCACAATGTGACGCATTGGCGATGAAACAACTGAGCAACTCACCCGTCCAATGTTGCTCATCACCGTTGGTATTTGTCCACTTCATTTGTACCGTTGGGGCACGATAGGTGAAGGTGGTGTGCAGTGTGGCATTGAGAAAGGTGATTCGACCGCCCAGTCTCTTGCTCCATCGATTGCTCTTGTCCACAACTTCACCGTTTGCGCCAAATCCCGCAACGTTGACGAAGTAGTGAGAAGCAGAACCCGTGGAGGTGCTGACTTTTGCTCGTCCGACGTCAATTCGTTTGCACAGACCATTTTTGGCGATGCCAACGGCTTGACGAATATTTTTGGGTACCCCAAGCGAACGACGAAAATCCCCACCCGTTCCAAAAGGGATGACCGCCAACGTTGGGCGTTTGTTCATCTCCAACGCCATCAACCCGTTGATTACTTCATGGCAAGAACCATCTCCACCGACAGCGGCGACCACATCAAATTCTTGTTCTCCAGCCGTTTTGGCCAACTGCGATGCGTGTTTGGGTCCCTTGGTTTCCCAAACTTCCCAACGATCAAAATGCTCGGCCAAGGCGCGTTCAATGTTGCGTTTTTCACGGCCGGCTTGACCGTTTCCAGCAGTGGGGTTCAAAATGGCGCAAATGGAAGAAGGTTTCATGTCTGTCAGTGCCTAAAATGTGAATGACAGTGTGTATCTTTTTCTGTGGATGTTGTCGATGGGGGACCCGATTCGATGATCCTGTCAGAAGAACAGCACAAAAATGCCGACTCTCTAGTCAAAATCGGATACAACCTAGTCAATCATTTCGAATCCACAGTGGAGGTTCCATGTCCTTTCCAAGTCTACGAATTGAAGCCGAACGTTTGTCCGCCCAAGGGGCTTTTGCAGAATCGCAAGCGCACTTTTTGTCACCAGATCCCGAAACAGTTGAAGAGTTGGATGATCTGTTACAAAAACTCAACGTTGGAGTGGTGGCCCATTTTTATATGGATGCGGAATTGCAGGGAGTTCTGTCCGCTTGTAAGCATCCTCACATTTTTGTGGCAGATTCACTGCTGATGGCCGATCACGCTGTAACGATGGCAGAAGCAGGCGTCTGTGCAATTGTCGTTCTCGGAGTCGATTTTATGAGTGAAAATGTTCGAGCGGTATTGGACGCAGCGGGGCACACGCAGATTCCTGTATACCGAGTGGATGAACGGGAAATTGGTTGCTCATTGGCGGATGCTGCTGAAAGCCGGATGTATCAAGCATGGTTGCAAGAATGCAGTGAACTCAAACACGCTCTTCACGTTGTCTACATCAACACGTCTTTGCGATCAAAGGCCGTCGCACATCAATTTCTTCCAACGATCACGTGTACGTCTTCGAACGTGTTGCAAACAATTTTGCAGGTGAGTGCCGAAAAGCCAGAAACACAGATTTGCTATGGTCCGGATACCTACATGGGCCACAATTTGGAGGTGATGCTCACTCAAATCTCTACATTGGACGATACGACAATTCGCGCCATCCACCCGAAGCATTCTCAAAACAGCATTCGAAAATTGTTGTCGCAGTTTCGATACTACCAACAAGGAAATTGCATTGTTCACCACATGTTTGGTGGAACAGTGGTTGAGAAAGTTGCCAAAGAGTATGCGGATGCCTATCACACGGCACACTTGGAAGTGCCCGGTGAAATGTTTGAACTTGCTGTCGAGGCACAGCGTCAAGGAAAGGGCGTGGTGGGTTCTACCTCTAATATTCTGGCGTTTATTTTGGACAAAGTAGAAGATGCTGTGCTCAAGACAGAAGGCAGTACGATTCGAGTGGTGTTGGGAACCGAGGCCGGTATGGTGACGGCGATTGTTCGTCAAGTGCAAGCCAAACTCAGGGCCAGTGAACGCGATGATGTTGCGGTAGAGATCATTTTTCCAGTCGCCGATGATGCGGTTGCGCAAGATGCGGATTTTGGAATTGTCCCTGGTGTGGCCGGTGGTGAAGGTTGTTCTACAGCGGGTGGATGTGCAACGTGTCCTTATATGAAGATGAATACCTTGGATTCTTTATTGGACGTGGTTGCCAAAACGTCGACCCCATCAAGTTTGACAAATTTTGAGCCTGAAAAGTACGCAGAAAAACTAGAAGGACGCACCATTGCTGAAGTGGGTGGGGAACCGATTTTGTTCATGCGTCACTTTCAACAGTCAGGCTCGATGAGTCCAGTCCTCATGGACTTGCTGGACTGAAGGCAAAGTAAAACTCTTTATCGAGAACGTTTGCTGACAAACTTTTTCCACTGAGCGTTCCAAACGTATGACATCAGTGTTGGGAAGAACCATTCGACCCACCATAGAATCCGAACGTACAATGGAAAAATGATCCATTGTCGCTTTCGTTCTATTCCATTGAGAATACGATTCGCAGCATCTTCGGGCGACATCATTTGCTGAATATCGGGCAACATTGATTTTTTGTCGATGGCGTTGTAGGTGGCGTTCTCAAACAGTTTGGTTCCGATGAACCCTGGGCATACCAAGTGAATGTGCACATTGCTATCCATCATTTCAATGGCGAGGGTTCTGGTAAAGCCAATCAAGCCATGTTTTGTTGTCGCGTACCCAATACCAGACGGTGCTGGCAGTTGCCCAAACATACTGGCGATGTTTACGATATGACCACCATTGTTTGCTTTCATGTGGGTGGCGGCAAGTGTGCTGAGTACAACGCAGCCCAGCAAGTTTACGGAGGTTATTTGCTGCCATTGCTGTACACTCATGTCGGTAGCGGAACTGGATATCGTCATACCAGCACAGTTGAACCAACGGTCAATGTTGGTAAACCGTTCTTCGACAGACGCAAACCACTTGGGAAGTTCATCTGTGTATGCCAAATCAACATTCTCGGTACTGAATGTCTGTCGCTTTGCTGTAAGTAGGGAAGCGGTGTCGTTGAGACCTCCTACTGAGACATCCACCAAAATGAGGTGGTGCTGTTTTGAACAAAGGGCCACTGCCAATGCTCTGCCCAACCCTGAACCGGCACCTGTAATGACGATGTTTGAACGCATGGGGATCAGTGTAACCTTGATTTGTCCAGGGCAAGTGCTTTTGTCGAATTTTAATGACAGTGTGCGTGGTCAATCTTGAGAGGTGTACAATGAATAACTATTTGAAATGGATGCTGGTGTCTTCTGTATTGCTCCCAATGGGGTGTGTGACTACTGCATACTCAAGGTCCATGCTTTCCAAAAACAACCAAAAACGGTCAAGGGACAATTGAATGGGACGAGATCGTTGCCACCAAGGGGAAAAGGCTATCGTACCTACAGCTATTTTGGCGCCGCACTTGGAAGACAATACGCTCACCACAAGGTGATCGAGACACTGCAAGAGTCATTTGAAAGTTTGCATGAAGCAACAGGGCAAACATTTGACATCGCAGAAATTGGAGCCCAGCATGGTGGAAGGTTTTCTCCGCACTTTACCCATCGAGAAGGATTGAGTGTCGATATCATGACCCCAATGAAAAAGAATGGTAAACCTGCCAGACTAACGACGGGTCCACTGAGTTTGTGGGGGTATTGCTGGCACATTGATGCCAAAACAAATTGCCTCAATGGATTGAAATGGGACGTGAGCAAAAGCAGTAAATACCCACATCTCTGTCCAACAATCCCATGGGAATCGAATAAAGAAATAAATTTTAAAACCTTGCGAAAGATGATCCTTGAACTCAAAAGTACCGCTCAACAAAAGGGGGGGACCATTGCATTTGTGATCGTGGCCCCGTCATTTGTACCCCACCTCAAAGGGCTGGGGTGAAGATTTCTACTCGTGCGTCTTTGGTACACGATGACCACATTCACGTTGATTTTCGATTCTGACTGGCCAAGTCGTTTTTCAGTCAAGAGAAATGTTGGTCCTTGTCTCCATTGTGCTAGACTTTCACATATAGTCTCTTAATAAATAGCAGTGCATAGAGATTCCAATGTTCGGGTTGGGATTCTGGAGTGACAGTGCATCAAGAGGCAAGGAGTGAAGATGCGAATGGTATGGACGTTGGCTTGCGTACTGTGTATGGGGTGTACCAGTACACATCGAGACATTGGTATGGTGACCACGGTTTCCGCTGAAGCAGAGCCACATGTCATTTGGACCCGACCTTTGGAGGTGGGCTTTGAGATGGGCCGTTACATTGAAGGGACTGTGTCGACCCGTTCCTTTTTGGGTTTTGTTCGAATGTCTGAATACGCTCGCCGCAGTCAAGTACCAATGCTGGGTGTCAGCAGCGAACTCTCGGGTGCGGCGCAGCATGCTGTTGCACAGGCGGTGACAGACAATCAGGCTGACGGAATGTACGTCTTGATGGTCGAAGAGGAAACCCACTGGTCTGGACTGGTCAAAGAAACCACAACGGTCGTGCGTGGTCGTTCTTTGAAACTTGAAGACTTTGGTTCGGTGGATCAAGAGCGGGCGACGAATGTTCGTTTGGGAACAATCGGTCAGGATATCTCGGCACCGGAGGCAAAGTGATTGGTATTTCGGCATTGATCTTGTCGGTGGCGTACGCTGGCAACACAGATCCAAAAGTGGAGCGTTTAGAGCGGCTAGAGCGAGCGTTGCAGATCGAAGACTGTCAGTACGCCATTGAAGAGTTGGAGCATTTAAATGTTGGGTATAGCAATATGCCTCTACGATATGCTTTGTTGGCTGAAGGGTATCTGTGTGTTGGAAAACCCGAAAAAGCGAGGTTGGCAGTTGCGGAATTTGCCCGACTGGGTGGAGAAGCGAACCAACTGAGTTTGCGTGTACAGGAATACTGTGCCCTACAGCAATGTTCAGTCGAGCCAGTGTTGGTGACGCGTGTTCGCCAAGAAGAAGTGAATGTAGAAGGCGAAGATGCATCGTTGCCTGGACGCACATCTAAAAGTTTTGACGAAGCAGATTCTGTTGAGAGTGTAGAATCAACAGAGGGAGATATCGCGCCACGCCTTGGGCCTATACAAAATGAAGATAGAGTGGTACAAAATGAAGATATAGTGGTACAAAATGAAGACGGAATGGTACAAAGTGAAGGTGAGACGGATAGTGTAGCAACGTCTTTGACAGAGGTTGAGGATGTTCGCATTGAACCACCGTTGACCTTGAATCAGAACTCTGTCACCTCTGTTGAGGCTGTAGAAGAAGTAGACTCGTTAGAAGAGCAGGAAGATAGGAAAGAGGAGAACAATGAAAAGTCTTTGAATGAAGAACCCGGAGACTCCAATGAAGAACCCAGTACCCTGTATTCACTGTCGGATATCAATGGTCTCATCGTCGATGGTCAATGTGAAGATGCGGCGTCTGCGTCTGCCAATCTCATAGCTGTAGATGGGGAGAACCCTTTGGCGTATATGGCTTTTGGGGACGCATTGTCTTGTTTTCCTGAAGGAAGTGGCGATATCTTTGCAGCTTTCGATGCGTGGATGATCGCGAAATCACTTGCCAAAACCCAGCAAATGGACTGGCGCCCAATGAAAGAGCGGCTTGGTTGGGCGTTGGAGCGGAGTGGAATTGTCAAAATTGTGCCTGAATTTTCAGATGGGCATACAGAGTGGCCAGAGGGTTTTGAGATTGAACTGGAGTCGAGTCGACCAGTGGATTTGGCATCCCGAACCGACCACATGCTGGGTGGAACATATTTGACAAATCTTCCAGAAGGACCGACCACAATTCGTATTCAGCCGGGGGGCGCACGGGCTGAGGTTGTTCATACGGTGGATATTCAAGCGGGTACATTGGAGAAGATTCGTGTACCTGTTGGTGCAGAAACCCACGTTCGTTTACCGAGTTTACCAGCACCGGAAGGCTATACGGTGACGTTTGTTTCACAAGATGGAACTCCTTTGTTGTACCTCCCTCAAGAATCTCGTTTGTTGCCCAAAGGAGCGTACAGCGTCACTGTTGACTATAACGGGCAAGAATATGCCTTTCGGCTTGATACAGCAGCATTGGAAACGCAAGCTGCTGAAGCCTCTGTCGACTTTGACGCGGTGTTTCGAGATGCCTTACCGTGGGTGTATCAAATACGTCAGCCCACGGGAGCGTTGTTGAATGAAGGACTGGTTTATCCTGATCAAGACGCTCAAGAGGTGTCCATTCCATTGGCTGTGGCGTCGTATGAGAAATGGCGGGTTCAATACAGTGGTGAAGAGTGGGACTCAAATGGGGATCAAAGTGTGGATTTTACTGAGATACAGCTGATGGCGGCTGGGACACTTGAAAAACTCGATGGCAGTTTGTTTACCGAGATTGTCATTGAACCAACTTTGCATCCGTTTTACGAAACCGCTGAGCGGCTTTACACCTTAGAATCTGAACGTAGAACATCGATTGAATCCAATCAGTGGTTGACAGGAACCATGGCGCTGACAGGTGGGTGGACCGTCGCTTCGTTGGCCATGGCCAACCGTCCGGATGAATCCGATTCTGGATGGGAGCGTCAAGCGGTGATCGCCTCTATGGTGACCATTCCAATGGTTGGAATTTGGATGTACGAAAAGATTGTCTCGCATCCAAAGCAAGAGGGGGAAGTGCTAAGTACACGCCGGCTTCTCGAGAGTATGAACGACCACCCAATTCCGTTCGCTGAATTGGTTCCAAGTGCTCCATTTGAGGACGGTGCTGAGTGACCGCTTAGACCGTATCCAGTTCTAAAAAGGCGGATAAATGAGTGCGTTCTTGTTTCAAGTAGGATAAAAAGAACCCGTCGCATTGTGTGTTGAGCGTACAAAATCGACACTGGTCATCCTTGTGAAACTGAAGTAGATCTGGGAAGAACAACAGGGCTTCATCGCATTGGTGATCAGCATCAACATACCATCGATTTGAAGTTTTACTAGAGATGTGGATGTTGGTGGCGTTTTTGTGTAAACTAGAAATCAGACAAGGCGGGATGCCTTTGACTTGTATGTGTCCGTTTTTTGAAGATTGTAGGTTGTCCAGCAGTGGTGACAACCATTGAAAGAGCCCAACAATGCTTGAGGGAGACAACGGTTTGACCTCACTCAATGGAAACGGATGGGAAAAGGTCACCGGTATGTGGTGCTTGAATGCCCAAGGCAGAAAACTCTCTAGCCATTGTTCCAATGTCAGTGGGTCGCCAGTCAATGAAACAATGAACTGTACTTTGTCCATCGCCCATGGGGGAATGGCATCGACGTCGAAGTCTTTTGTGGATGGACCAGCGCTGAGAACCAGCCGATCAAACAGAGATTGGTATGGCCTCAAACAGTCCCAAGATGCTGTAGAGCCCAAATGCAGTGTGGTGAATTGAAAGTTTGAACAATGCTGCAAGGCTTCGAAGTACCTTGTAGATTCTACCGGTAGACCACTGAGGGTTAAGCTGGTACAGGGAATGGAACGGGGAGTGTCCAATCCACGCTGGAAATATTGCAAGTTGTTTTCGAACTCTTCAACGGTCAGTTGTCGTTCAGGCACCTTGAGTCCCACTTTCAGAGAGCGATGACTCAATGTACTCAAGCGCACTTGTACGGTTGTTGGAGTTGCCACCGCACCCGAGGTCGTCCAGTGAATCATCGGATTTCTACACGTGTACTGTGAAGCGTTTCTAAGTCTGCACCATTTTGGTAAACCACTTCGAGCATGGCATAGTTTGTTCGAATGCGACTGCTCAAAGAGAATGTTGCGGTAAAATTGTGTTGATTTCCAACGGCAATGGAGGGACCTTGCAGTGCTTCGTCTCGATGGTGACCGATTGAGTGTACAACGTCCTTCATCAACGCTTTACCGTTGTCATCGACCAATCGAATGAGCAACTTCTTTTCACTGAATGGACTGGAACCCGGCCAAGAGTGTCCGACTCCTGTATTGTGTACCACCACACTCAACTGTGTTTCTTGGTTTCGTCGAAAGATTAGACTGGGTGTTTGCAGGGTGACGGTCAGTCCTTGACGGGGCGAGAGGTGCATTTGGTGGTTTGGGAATCCGTTTCCGATGATCGTTCCAGAGACCATGTGGCAATCTTGACACTGAATGCCGGCATTGGCGTAGGCGGAGTTCTTCCATTCTTGGTAGGTGTTGTAAATCGGGGTTGTTTCATCAGGCAACTGAAACTGGTGACAGTTTTGACAGGCTTCTGAAGAAGAAAGTGTCTCGGAGTTTCGTACAGGGTGTGGAGAGTCACTGGTTTTTGAACCGATAACAACCCCCTCACGGACGTGGCAACTGGCACACCCCACGGATTCACTTTGCCACGTTGGATTCCAAGCAGGATTGTCTTCCATGACGGGGCGCGCAATGTCATTTTCAATGACTTCAGTGGTCAGTTCTTCGTGCTGAACGGTGAATGGCTTGTGGCACGATGTACACACCGTTCCATCTCCAAAGGCTCGAATGGCATCCAGCCAAGCGGTGTTTTGGATTCCGGTGTGGTGTGTCGAATCCGTCCATTGATTGAGTGTCGAACTGTGACACCCACCACAACTGTTGGCGTAGGTCATTCCAAGTCCACTGACGTCCAATGTCGGGTGAAAAGGCAGTGGATCAGGAAATAATGTGGGCGCTGGTGGTTCAGGCGGAGGCGGTGGCTCTTCTATGACTTCAGGTTCTTCAACTACGGGTTCGGGTGGGGGTTCTTCAACCTCTTGATTGAACCAAGGGAGCCAAGAAACCGCAAATAAGCCAGCGACAAAACGAGAGATCAGCATAGAGACTCACAGTGTTTGAGAATATTAGAAGGTGCCGCGAGACCACCCACGCCGACATCACCACACGCGAGTCTTTTTTCAATGGGCATTTCCCACTTGAAGCGTTCAGTGTCTTGGAGTATTTGTAGGTTACGCTGTGTCAGGGGATGCGTCCACATATGGGTGTTCATTGCAGGGCACAAAAGAATGGGAGTTGAAAAGGGAGTGGCACATACGGTGGTGCTCAAGAGGTCATCGCACAGACCATGGGCAATTTTGGCCATAGAATTTGCCGATAGCGGAGCGAGCACAACCACGTCCGCCCATCGAGCCCACTCAATGTGATCCATTGCCGCTTCGAAGGTGTCGTGCAACACAGGTCGACCGGTCAATCCTTCAAAAGTGATACCGCCGACAAAACGTTTGGCATTGTTGGTTTGCAACACTTGAACGCTGTGGCCAGATTTGACGGCCAACGAGCAGAACTCGCAACTTTTGTAGGCCGCGATGCCACCAGTCACACCCAGTAAAATGTTCATATGCTCCCCCAAAACCACACTTGTGATTGTATATCAACACCATTGTCAAGTCAATAGCAAATACACACTGATCATGTTCACGATCCATTCTGAATCTGTTGACTAGACAAGTGACTTGTAGAGATGAATACACCAAGTCGTACACAAATGCCTATCTAATTAAAAATCCTGATGTTGGAATGTCAATAGACAACCCTAGAAAAGATCTCGCAAGTGAGAGGCAAGGATGACCGCTCGATAAATTTAATCGATGAGTATTCGAGTATCGTCATTGTTGTCACGGTTTGTTGGAGCCGCCGTTGTAAGCTTTGTTGGTGGATTATCCTTGTGGACTGTTGAAAAAGCAGACGCACAAGCACCAGCCGTTCAGCCAGCCTATCCAGCATTGACATTGGAATTCGAAGATGTGTACGCACCCGATGATGTATTGCAAGATTTTGCCGAACAAACGGATCCTGACGTCATCGCTTTTATGGCTGAGTACATTGTCGCCATGGAAAGTCGAGATTGGCCCAAGGGATACCGGGGTAACTTCCTCGAGGATGTTGCGCCAGCTGCGTTGATTTCAGCCCATGCACATCAGATTCCTCCTTCTATCGTGATTGGACAGGCTATTTTTGAGTCTGGTTGGGGGCGTTCTAATTTGGCAGTGAACTTCAACAACCTCTTTGGCATTAAGGGGACGGGAGAAAATACTGTAAAGATTCGAACCTTTGAACGAAATTCTCGAAATCGACGCTATGGAAAATGGGCGAAATTTCGTGTGTTTGAAGACCGTCGCGAGGCGATCTTTTACCACGGTAGGTTGTTGGCCAAAGATAGACGGTATGCCGCCGCCAGAGCCAATCGTCATCATTGGAAAGCGTTTATGGAAAAAGCCAGTAAGTATTACGCCAGTGATCCCAACTATACAACCAAGTTGGGAGTGATCATTGAAGGGTATACATTGGATCGATGGGATCGTTTGATGTCCTATTTGCCTTCCACAGAAACACCGAAACTGGCGCAAAAGTAGCGTTCTGTTGTACGGTGACTTCTACACAAGGTAGGGTCAGGGCTCTTATTCAAATGGCGATGGCGAATTGTCGGTCTATCGTATATACAGACAGGGTGTCCTGTTTGGGCTACACTGCTATGTGGACTATTTGGAAGGGTGTATGTTGCAAAAAATACCACAGGTGTTGCCACAACTGCTAAAGGTTTCGTGGTGTACTTGGATGTTGGCGTGCCAAGAGTCATCTACGATCAACAAAAGCAGTGGCACCAATACTGTGCCGACGGTGGTGATCACCTCTCACGCCGATGGCAGTGTTTTTGAGGCCGGTCAAACAGTGTCTTTTCGTGCCCGAGCGAATGATGAAAATCATGAATCGATGGAACTGACGATGGCATGGTACAGCGGCACTGTGGATGGACTGACACCTCAGTGTATGAGAACAGCGGTGGATGAGGCGGGTGAACAAGCCTGTGACATAACATTGACAGCGGATATGTCGTCGATTGTGGCAGAGGTTCAGGACCCAACGAGTGCGACGGGCATCTTTTCTTTGGCCATCGATGTGACAGTCAATCAGCCGCCGACCGTGTGGATTGATTCTCCGCTTGAAGGAACGGTTGTGTACGCCAATCAAGAGATTGTATTATCCGGTACAGTGTCGGATGAAGACCATGACCTGACAGAACTCTCAGTGGAGTGGCGATCCGATTTGACCGGTTCACTTTTTTCGGGTGTCCCAGATGAGGATGGTCTAGTGGGTGCGACTGTGGCTTTGTCTGAAGGCAGCCACACTTTGGAACTGTGGGCTGAGGATGCAGACGGTGCATCTTCCAGTGATACTGTACTGGTAGAAGTGGGACCAGAGAATCAACCTCCCGTGTGCAGCATCATGTCCCCCCTAAACAATGTTCAAATAGAAGCGGGCAGCAGCGTTCTCTTTCAAGCAACAGCCTCCGATCCCAACATGCAAAGCGAGCAATTGCACGTCCAGTGGAGCAGTGATCAAGATGGGGAGTTTGGTCCGACTACCGTCTCGCCTGAAGGAGAGGTGACATTCGAGTACGATGGATTGAGTGTCGGGATTCATACCCTGACGTTGGACGTGATGGATGAAATGGGACTGTCTTGCAGTGTGCAACAGCAGGCGGTTGTGGGAAATACACCCAGTGCCATCATTGATACACCTTCTCCGAATACCGTATGGACGTTGGGAGAAGTGGTGACCGTGAGTGGTACTGTCTCAGATATAGAAGACGTCCCTGCAGATTTGTTGGTGGAATGGCATTCAAACCTGGACGGACTGTTGTATAGCGGTGCTCCCGACGCACAGGGTCAAACACTGGTACAGGTTCAGTTGAGTGCTGGTTTGCATACGTTGACATTGCAGGCAACGGATACCGATGGCTTCATCCAAGAAACATCCCAATTGGTCGAAGTGAATACACCACCAGTGGCTCCAACCGTGTCGATATTGCCAACGGTTGCCACATCGATCGATGATCTTGTGGTGTCGATCGCACAGTCACCGGATGTTGATGGAGATGTGGTTTCCCACACAATAGAATGGTTGAAAGGCGCAACCTTTGCAACAACGCCGTATACGGGGACAACCTTGTCCAATACGGCTACTGGTGTTGGAGAGTATTGGACAGTCCGAGTGACCCCCAACGATGGGCACACCGACGGCGATGCTGCACAAAGTACCATTCTCATTCAGAATACACCACCGACCGTTTCCAATGTGTCAGTGACACCAAACCCCGTGTATACTGGTGACGTACTGACTTGTACGGCATTGGCATTGGATGTGGACGATGGTGCGTTGCAGCCATTCTTTGACTGGAGTGT
>CBFICN010000097.1:0-14255 GCA_965661045.1 uncultured Myxococcota bacterium | reverse complement strand
TACCGGAAGATCGTCGCATTGTCATCGGCTATCGAGGGTTAAAATCCAACCCCAAAGACACTCTTCATCGCCTTGTACAGCACCTCGATTTACCACCGTTATCCAACACTGTTCATAAACGGTTGGAAGGTATGACTGGCCAAACCTATACTTCTGGTCACCACTACGATTTATCTGAATTCGGACTGAAACCTTCGGACATTTCAACACCACTCTCAGAAATATTCAAGCGATACTCAGACATTCTATAATGCAGTTTGCCAACCCATCCCAGTTAAATCGCGCGCTATCCGTTATCCTATGTGCACGTGTTTTATGGAGTTCCGATGTACCTAGTTTCACTGATGCTGCTTTCTGCCTGTCGCCATACACCCACCACAGAAAAACCAAAAACTGGGGACACAGCTGTTGTCAATCCCGAGCCAAACGAACCCAGTTCTGAAACTGAACCGTCTACCGAGCCGAGCAATGAACCCAGTCAGCCCGCTGCAGAACCGAGTGGTGAACCCTCTTCTGAGGATACCGGAGAGACAGAACCGGTAGATCCAGAAAGCCAAATTGACGCCACTCGAGAAGGCTGGGTGTTGGTGTGGAGAGACGAATTCTTAGACGACATGGTTCGAACAGATCGCTGGGAGTTTGAAGTCAACGCTCAAGGTGGTGGAAACAACGAGTCCCAGTACTATACAGATCGACGAAAGAACGCTCGGATTGAAGACGGCAACTTGGTGATCGAAGCCCACGCTGAAAACTACACCGGTCCAGAAGGCACTCGCAACTATACATCTGCGCGTCTCAGAACCATGAATCAAGGGGACTGGGAGTACGGTCGAATTGAAGCCCGCATCAAATTGCCCTTCGGTCAAGGTATCTGGCCGGCCTTTTGGATGCTTCCCACCGATTGGGTCTACGGTGGATGGGCAGCGTCAGGTGAAATTGACATTATGGAACTGGTCGGTCACGAACCCAATGTGGTACACGGAACTCTCCATTACGGAGGTCCTTGGCCACAAAATGTGTACACAGGTGATTCCTACACCATTGGAGAGCCATTTGCCAACGACTTTCACACCTTTGCGGTTGAATGGGAATACGGAGAGGTTCGATGGTATGTAGACGACATCCACTTCCAAACCCAAACCGATTGGTATTCTACAGCGGGTTCTTGGCCCGCGCCGTTCAACCAACGTTTCCACATCATCTTGAATGTGGCAGTGGGTGGAAACTGGCCGGGATACCCTGACTCGACCACGGTATTTCCACAGCGCATGGAAGTTGACTATGTCCGCGTCTATGAACGCGACCCCGCATATGGACCGACCACGCCAAAGACCACGTTCACCGTCGATGCTTCCTGTACAGGTTCCACCGTCAACTCGGTTGCCTTGACCGGTCCTTGGGCCAACAACTGGGATGCAAACTCGGTCGTGCCCGCAACCAACAACGGAGACGGTACATGGAGGGTCGAACTGGACACGCCAAACATGGATACCGAATATCTCTGGGTGGTCAATGGAGAGTATGAAAGCCTAATTGAAGAAATGCAGAATGGTGGGTCTTGCGCCCCCGTTACAGACTACTGGAATTATGCCAACCGCGTTTGGTATGTCGGCAATCCAGATCCAACGGTTGCCTATGGTCGGTGTACACCCTGTCCTTAAGTGACAAGAAGTCACATGATGGTTGTACAATATACGACTTCGTAGAAGATTTAGCGACCAGAGTTGTATACACTAGTGTCATCAGTACTTGATGGAGGTATGCAATGCTTACACTGTTGCTTGTTTTATTTGGGTGCGGAGAGCAAATCCGTTCTATCACTGGCTCGGTTGGAACCCCCGCCAGCATCATTTGTTATTCCGGTGGTACTAAAATCTACGAAGGCACAAGCACTGGGAAACCAACATCGGAAGCCTCTTCTGATGGATACTGGTGGGTTGACGCGGCCAGCAACAAGCTGGTGGAGGTTTCTGCAGACTGTGTGTTTATGTACGACCAATGAACCTTCTATTTCTGCTGATGCCCAAACGGCAATCTAATTACCGCAAATACACATCCCCTGAGTACCAAGGTCTCCACCCTTCCGACTCTCCACACTGTTCCCCCCAGACCAGACGGAACTTTGTCGCATTTTGCCCCACACTGTGGGTTGAGTTTGGCAAAGTAAACGTACAGTTTCGACAGTTGGTTTGACCGTTGATGCTGGCCAACGATACTTGAGGTCCGACCGATGCGGCCCCCCAACCGACATCTCCATTGCAACTCGCGTAGGCACGGTTCCAGCTGCTCACGACGAAACGATTGGGGTTTAAATCTGAAGTGTGACCCCCGCCTGCATTGGCGCGTACTTTGTAGGCCGCAAATCGGAATTCACTGAACCCACTGCTAAAAGTGAAAGTGTAATAGTGCGTGTGGTTGCTCGAGCCATCTCTGGTAAAGGGACCTGTACTGACATCAATTCCACGTGTGTTGGCCGCCTCAACATTGGTCATGGACCCATTGAGATGTGTGTTGGCATCGGTAAAGGAAACTTTGGTCCAACCACCTCCGTCGGTGGTCATGTCGCAGGTCGCCTCATACGCAGCACCAGAATTTGGCTGTATCCAATAATCTCCAGTGATCAGTGTGGGGTCTTCAGTGATCAAGGCCAAGCAAGATCCACGGGCGCAAGATGCATCCGAACCAATGTACGTGGCGTTGGCGTTGGAATCGTTGCAATCATCGGCGTTGGTCACAAACCCATTGGGCTGACTGCAAGCCCCCATGATGACGTTGACGTTGCCGAGTCCATCCCCGTCGTTGTCCAGATAGTAGGTACTCAGCAGCCCTTCATCGATGTCGCCATCGCAGTTGTTGTCCAAGCCATCGCAGACTTCAGTGGCTCCTAGGTAGACACTGCTGTTGCCGTCGTTGCAGTCATCGAAATTTTCCACATAGCCCCCGGGTACGGTACAGGCTTGCGCGGTGGCATTGGGGTTTCCAGTTCCATCTCCATCTCCGTCATAGTAATAGATGTTCAACAGCCCTTCGTCGACTTGACCATTGCAGTCGTTGTCTATGCCATCACACTGCTCCATGTCACCGGGCGACATCGCAGCATTGTCATCGTCACAGTCTTCACCACCCACAACACTGGCGTCACCTTGCCAACCACCAGCATCAATGGTGCACTCCACATACCCATCCCCATCATCATCAATTTCATAGGACGGTACCGTACCACACAGGTTTGCCAGTCCGTCGCAAAGTTCTACACCTGTCGGAGCAACAGAGGCTTGAGAATCGTCACAGTCTCCACCCCCCACAACGTTGACGTCACCCTGCCAGCCGACGGCATCGATTGGGCACTCCACATACCCATCTCCATCATCATCAACTTCATCAGAAGGCAAGGTGCCACCACACACGTTGACAATGCCATCACACAGTTCCACGGCCACTGGAGACACAGTATCGTCTTCATCATCACAGTCATCTCCGCCAACCACTGTGGAAGCCCCAACCCAGCCGGTACTGTCAATGCTGCAAGCGACAAAACCATCGCCATCCACATCGATCTCTGCATCCGTAAGCTCAGACACCGTACAATCGTTGATTAGACCATCGCAAATATCGGTGGCACCTGGATATACCGTGGCAGATGTATCAGAGCAATCCGTAGCATTCAGTACATACCCAACCGGTTGCTCACAAGCGGACAACGTCACTGCTGGATTTCCATACCCGTCCCCGTCGGCATCCTGATGCCAAGTCAATTCGTCTACGGCACCTGCTTCATCGACTGAACCATCACAATCATTGTCTTCTCCATCACACTGCTCTGGCGCATTGGGATAGGTCAAGGAATTGATATCGTCACAGTCTCCATACACCGGTGCATACCCGTCGGGCTGATCACAACTGTACACAAAACCACCAATATCGCCAACACCATCATAGTCCGCATCCACATACCACAACGTGCCTACACCATCATCAATCTCACCATTGCAGTCGTTGTCAATTCCATCGCACACCTCATTGGTCAACGGAGATTTGTCAGGATTGGCATCGTCGCAATCTTCAGTGTTGGCGACATAGCCGGCTCCAGGTGCGCAGTCATACACGTACACCGCTTCGGTCCCAAAGCCATCTCCATCGGCATCCAGATAATAGTCATAGTTCAACTCTTCATCGATCAGCGCGTCGCAATCGTTGTCCTTTTCATCGCAGAGTTCATCCGAATCGGGAAAGGTCAGTGCATCGGCGTCGTCACAGTCATCCGCATTGTCGACCAAACCTGCATCTTCAGCCGGTGGTTCACACAGCAACACCATGGCGTCCGGGTCTCCAAACGTATCTCCATCGGCATCCACGTAATAGATATCGCCAACTCCGTCATCAACTTCACCGTTGCAGTCGTTGTCCACCTCATCGCAGATTTCTTCAGCCTGTGGATTGATGTCGGCATTGCTGTCGTCACAATCATTCTCTTCGGTGTATCCGTCTCCATCGGCATCGACATAAGTGACCACCACTTCAGCAGTGTCAGTGTTTGCTGGTTTTATGTCGGTTTCACAAGCCAACAACAATGATAGCCACAACATGGTCTCTCCAAGGTCAAAAGGTCAAATCGTTCGGTTGTAGTTTATCACAGTAAAGACCACTTCACAGGTGGAGATGCACTTGCTTATATCACTCAACATCCACACTCATTTGTACACCTGAATAATCTGGATTGTCTTCCTTCGGACCGCACCCAATTGGTTGTGCGATTTGCTCGCCTTGATGAGCGACCAGCGTGACGGTTGCTTGAGTGTCAATCGGTTCACCAAGTGTCGTTAACACAAAGTGGTCGGTGATATCACCACACTCTGAGTAATACAGAATCCGAACTGAATCGTGAACCACCATCGAAGCATAGTCTTCAAACAGTGGTCCGTTCATTTTTCCATCATCGGTAATTCGGTAGGCATATTTGCCACCTGTAAAGGTTCGCATCGTGTCGTAAAAGACTTGGTGTGCCGAGTTGAGCTGTTCATATGACTCCGGAGTTTCTTCATCCGCTTGAGAACCCGTGTCAGCAACAGCGGTGTCCATCGTATTTCCTGTATCATCAAGGGTTCCTGTGTCAGACAAGCCGGTGTCCATTCCCGTATCACCAGTTTCTGAATCTACTGGGTCATCTGGAACAGCTGACAACGCTTCAGCGTAAGCCACTTCAAAGGCTTCTTGGTCCCATGTGATCGGCAACCCCCACAAAATGACTTCTGTTCCCAGTGTGATGGGCTCAGTCAACTCAACCACCACATCCCACCCGCAATATTGAAATGGTTCAGCCTCATCTGGATTTGCAAACTCAACGGTCGCCTGCAGTGGTATGTGTGTCACGTCGGTTGAAAGACTGGTGATCAATTGATCAAAGGCCGTGGTTCCAAAATACTCATAGAGTGGAGAGGTTGCGAGGGTGACAAGAATACCAGACGTATACACCACCGGTTTCATGATCTGTGTCCAATTGTTTCTCATGTAATTTGTCCTCTTTGTGATGTTTTTGGTATCCATTTGAGCGGTACCCACAATGCAAGCAGCGCAATGCAATCGGTTGCATCCATCACAAGGGGAGCCATTTCTCCCGCATCTACCAGTGTAAAAAATTGCTGGTACAACTGATTGTACAATCGATTGCCGGTCACTGTTAGCTTTACACTTGCAAAGCCCATGCCAGTAAGCAGAACGGCCCATTTTCGACTCTTAATGAGGGGTTCAAGCAAAATGGGAAAGAAGACTAAACCTGCAAAGTCAGAGAGTTTGCCCGTAAGCCATGACGTATACGCATACTTGAGGTACTGATCGTTGATCAGGAGCACCACGATCGACGCAATCGTCCAGGGGTGGAGAATGGGTTCGGTTTGGTTTTCAGTAGACACCGTTCACTTCTTCAACACCACCTGCAACCCAGTCTGACCACCAGTTAGCGGTCCTTGCATTTCAGCATTGACGTCGTTGTCACTCTTGCTCATCGCATTGCCATCTTCGTCCAATCGAACGTCGAGCCACACTTGCTCTGGCCACTCTCCACCCATCATCATGTCTGCTGGACCGAGCGTAAACTCAAGTGGGAACGTTGGACTGTCAATTTTCTTGACGGCTGCCGGCATCCCACCTGCTGGTGAGCGTCTTGCGATGATGAACAGCGTTCCGCTTGGCAAATCTCCTTCGGCAGTAATGGTACCAGACAGTTTGACATCCCCCGCCTCAGGTTCTGGTGTTTCAGACTGTGCAGGCGCTACTAGGGTTACCGATAACTCATGTGAGTCTTTGGGCAGCGGACCTTGAACTTCGGAGTTTACATCGCCATCGGCTTTGGTCATCGCATTGCCATCGAGATCCAGTCGGATTTCTAGATAGACTTGCTCTGGCCATTCACCCCCCATCATCATATCTGACGGACCCAGTTCAAATTTCATTGGAAACGCTGGGTTGGGTACCTTCTGTACCGCGACTGGCATCCCACCTGCTGGAGAGCGTCTTGCGATGACAAAGAGTGTCCCTGACGGCATATCGCCTTGTGCATCGACAATCCCTGAAATGAGGGCCGGTGGTTTGTTTAAGTCTGCAATCAACCCCTCGTAGAAGTACTGTTCTTCTGGAATGGAAAACTCGCCTTCAATGGACTGAAGCACTTCCAACGCTTCCGCTTTGGCATCGGTGGCTGACAGCATATACCCCTTCCAAAGCAAGGCTTTTTGCATGTTTGGACGGGCTTGCAAAGCTTGGGCAAAACCCACCTCAGAACGCTCGGTCATCCCCACCGACATCTGCAAGATTGCAAGGTGCACCATGAAATCAGGGTCTTTGGGGTCAATATTGCGAACTTGCTCCATGTAGCTCATTGCGGCCTGCATGTCTCTCATCAACAGGGCATCGTAGGTGAGCACGTTGAGCGCATCAATATTTTTGGGGTTCGTTTCAATCTCGGCTTTGGCGTCGGCTTGACGTTGTTCGCGTTGTTTGCCCCATTCTTCGAATTGTTGCATCAGTTCAGCTTCCGATTGACTGGGCATCTGTCCACCCGTCATCACCCCACCCTCTTGACGGGGCGCGGAATAATCCACAATCAGTTTGCCCAACAACAAAAAGAAAGCCAAGGAACCCAGTACGTAGAACCAAACTTGATTGGACACCTTCATCGGTGGCACAGGTTCTACCGAAGTCTCAACATCCCCGTCGAGTGCAGCCATGACCTGACTGGCTTCAGACAGCAGTTCCTCTCGTTGCGTTTGATAAGACGCTTCTGAGAGTTTGCTTTTGTCGGCATCCAGTTCTCGCAGTGCTTCCATCAACTGATCTTTTTTGGCTTCCAATTCTGCCTGGCGCACATCGCTTGACGCCGAAGAGCCTTCTTCTCCCTTGACCATCAACACAAAACCAGCTGCCACCACGGACGATACACCCAGCACAACCAACGGAGGTCCCCACGTTTCCCAATCCATATCAATCCTCCAGTTCGGCGAGCAGTCGTGCTCGGTATTTGTCTGTTTCTACACCAGATGCAGATGATGATTCTGGAGCCTCAACACTTTGTTGCTGAGCAGTCGGGGCTGAACCTGCTTTCTCATTGTGGCCACCCAACACACGGACGGCCACAACTCCTGCCCCCGCACCAAGGAGCAACAGTGGCATCCACCATACAAACCAGTGTTCGGCTTTGGGCTGCAACAAGACAAACTCACCGTATCGTCCAATGAAATAATCAATGATTTGATCGTCTGAATACCCCAGCGCCACCAACTCTTGAATGCGATTTTTCATGGCCACTGCGGCATCTGACTGCGAGTCTGCCACACTCAACCCTTGGCACACGGGACAGCGCAATATTTTCCCCAAAGCATAGGTGCGCGATTCTACTTCTGCAGTGTTTGGTGGATCCAACAGCGGTGCTTCTTCCAAGGCCACGCCAGCCTCACTGGGTTCGTTGGCCACCGACGGTTGCTCGGCGATCGAAACCTGCATCCACAACACCATCCAAAACCATTGCATCGTTTCCTCTCCTTGTTTCTCGTTGGCAGTCTATTGTTATCGACTCAACAGATCGTTGAGCAAGGCTTCCAACTCCACTTGGGTCACTGGACCCGTGTATTTTTTGACGATGCGACCGTCTCGATCGATGACAAATGTTTCTGGAACACCAGCCACACCATAATCAATGTTGGTACGTTGTGCATCATCTAGTAAGGTCGGATACGCAGCCCCGTGCTTCTTGAGATAGACCTCGGCTTTGGCTTTGGTGTCACCATACAAAATCCCGAGAAAGGCGACCCCTTTGGGTTTGAACGCTTCGGCTGTCGCGACCAGTTCCTTGTGTTCTTGTAAACAAGGCACACACCACGTTGCCCAGAAATTAACCACCACCACCGAGCCTTTGAGTTCTTTGAGCGACACTGGATAGCCATCGAGACTGGTCAGAGCGAAGTCGGGCGCCATCTCTCCGGTCAACTCTTCGGGGAGCGCACGCGGATCGTAGTTGAAACCTTTTGCCAGCACAAAGATCAGAGGGACACAAAAGAGCAACCCCATGCTCATCACTTTCCAGTTCATGCCGTCTCCTTCTCACCTGTGCTGGATGCACGTTTCCGTCGACGAGCCGGCCACGCAGAGATCAACGTTCCGACCATCATTACAGCACCCCCCAACCACAGCCACAACACGAGTGGCTGGGTGATGACTTGCAGTCCAACGACAGATCCATCTTCGTTCATGTTGACCAAGTTGAGGTACAAATCTTCATCCAAAAAATTGTGTACAGCAGGCGTTCCAATCACCGACCCCATTCGAAAATAGTTGTTGAGTTTGGGTTCGAGCAAACCAATTTCTCGACCATTTCGCAGCACGGACACCTTGGCAATTTCCGATGCACGGTGAGATTCCGTCACCGTTTCCTTACCGGTGTACGTCAGTTGGTACTCTTGAATCTCAACCGATTGACCTTCTTTGAGCGTTACGTCTGAGAGTTCTTTGAATGCACCAGACCCCGTGACCGCAACGGCAATCATGATGACCCCAATGTGCACTACGTAGCCCCCCGTACGACGACGGGTTTTCTTCCACGTTGTCCACAGCGCCGTGTGCCAACTTTCATCTTTGCGTTCCACACGGACAGCTGCGGGTTCGACCAATTCACGAAGCGTCGTCATCAAGGCAAAGCCACTCACCCCAAACGAAAGTAAGGGGGTAAAGCCGGTTGCACCACAGGCCCATGCCAACACCGTGGCTACAACCGCACCAACAATGGGTGCTGTCAATCGCTTAAACGCATCTTTTTGGTCAATATTTCCCCATGGCAACGCAGGTCCAACACCCATCAAAAAGACGATGGCAATGCTGAGCGGAATGCCCAATTCATTGAAATAGGGTTCTCCAATGCTCAGTTTCTTTTCGGTCATCGCTTCGTGCACCAAGGGGTATACAGTCCCAATCAACACGGTGAAGGTAAACGCCGCAAAGAGCAAATTGTTCAATAAAAACATTGAATCGCGAGACACCACGGCGGCTTGCTTTTGCTTGGAGCCCAACACGTCCATCCGTGTCGACAAGAGAACCAACGAGACAAAAGAGCAAAAGCCCAAAAATGCTAAGAATACCGGCCCAATAGGCGTTTGTGTAAAAGAGTGCACCGAATTGAACACCCCTGAACGGGTCATAAACGTCCCCAACAGCGTCAACAGGAAGGTGACCAGCAACAACACAATCCCCCATCCTTTCAATCCATCCTTGCGTTCCATGATCAACGCTGAATGAATGAACGCGGTCGCAGTCAACCAAGGCAAAAAGGAGGCGTTTTCGACAGGGTCCCAAGCCCAATATCCACCCCAACCGAGCACTTCATAACTCCACCAGCCACCAAGAATAATGCCCACGGTCAAAAAGCCCCACGGCAACAAAATCCAACGCCTGAGCGCCACCGACCAAGCCGCTCCAATCTTGCCGGCCAGCAACGATGCCACCCCCATACCAAACGGAACAGCCATACCGACGTAGCCCAAGTACAGAGCTGGTGGGTGAATCACCATCAAAATGTGGTTCTGCAACAGCGGATTGGGGCCTGGACCGTCACTGGGCACTGGATCCATCGCGATGAATGGATCGGCCACACCAGCAACCAGAAAAGCAAAGAACACTGCAATCGACAAGGAAGCGCCCAGTGCATAGGAGGAATGCTCTACATACTTTCCTTTGGTCATGTAGGCAAATGCAGCAATGTAGCCGTTCAACACAAAGGCCCACAGCAAAATAGACCCCTCCAACGACGACCACAACGACACTATCGTGACCCACAAAGGGGTTGTCGTGGAACCAACTTTGGCGACATAGGACACTGAAAAGTCATGAGTGATAAGGGCATACTCCATCAACCCAATCGCTGCAGTCATCGCCGCAGCCGCCACATACGCAGAAATTCTCGCCCATTTCCAAGCTTTGTCTGACCGTTTGATTCCACCAGCAATCCCCGCAAAGGCACCCAGTACAGAGATCGCCAGGGCAATCAAGACCATTGAACGACCCAAAATGGAAATCACAGGCCCTCCACAGTTTTGTACAACTCTTTGGCGTCGACACCTTCTTCCGGTGCTTTGTACTCATTGGAATGTTTGACCATCAACCGCTCCGACTCAAACTTGCCACCACCGGTAGCCTTGACCATCGTTCCTTCGACGACCACCCCAATGCCTTCACGGAACATTTGTGGTGGCGCACCCGTTGCGTGTACGTTCAACGTGTTCTTGCCATCGGTCACTTGAAAATTGAGTTCATTGCTGTTCTCATCCCAATCCAGAGAGCCTTCTTTCACCACTCCACCCAAACGGATGGTCGCTCCATAGGCATCTTCTCCAGCTTCCACCACCTGTGAGCAGTCCCAATAATACACCAGGTTGTCACCAAGGTTGCCCAACGATACAAACCCCAGCGCACCAAACATCACCAAGAGAGCCAACACCAAAATCATTCGGCGCTGTCCCTGTGCTTTTGGACTCCCTGCTGTCGTTTCCGTCACATCACTCATTTGTCTTTCCTCCAAACCAAGGAGACTGCATACAGAACCAATCCAGCCCAACTGATTGCGTAGGCCGCGTAGACATAGTTCCAACCATCTATAATTGCGCCGTCTGTCATCGGATTCTCCTATACATCTAAGGGTTTCACAGTATTCAATTCTGGTAAATCTGGTGCATCGGCCTCTGCTTCCAGTCGCTGAAACGCGATGCGGGCTCGCGCCAAAATAAAGGCCACCGTCACAAAGAGCATCCCGAAGGCCGCAATTCGAAATGGTGTTTGAAACTCTGGGGACACCGTCTCGGGACTGGACTGTGTTTGATGGAGTGAATTCCACCAATTCACAGACATGTACACAATCGGCACGTTGACAAAGGCAACAATCGAGCCTGTCGCCGTAATGGTGCTTCGACGCTCAGGGTTGGTAATCGCGTTTCGAAGGAGCAGTACCCCCACAAAAGACAGCACCATGATCGCGGTGGTGGTCAATCTTGGATCCCAGGTCCACCAAATACCCCAGGTTGGTTTTGCCCAAATACTTCCCTGAACCGTGAGCAGAATGTTCAACAGAACCCCAACTTCAAGTGTGGATTCCAAATAGGCATCCCATTTTCGCCCTCCGGTCCACAGTGAACCCACTGCCAAAATGAAGGCCACCAAATAGGTAAACAGAGCCACAAGCGCCGTTGGAACGTGAACATAGAAAATACGTCCCACCTCTCGCATCATGGCCTCTTCTGGCGCTTCAAAAAGCCCCAAGTAGTGTCCATAAGCCATCAAAACAAACCCGATCGCACCCACGACCAGTGGATTGACCTTTTCGTGCACTCGGAGCCGCACGCCGATAAAGCCGACCACCAGCAATACGATTGTAACGACAATTTTTATGATCATGATTCCACAATCCTCCCAAATACAATCCCGCACAATACCCAATACACCACATCAAAGGCACCCAACAAGGTCAACCAAGATCCAATCTGTCCCATCGGGTCTCCAAAAAAGATGAGTGAAGTAGCTTTGACAGCCGACAACAGCGCCGGCACGATCAATGGAAAGAGCAAAAGCGGCAACAGCAACTGCTGATTGGACAGCCGAGCCGTCATCGCAGCGTACATGGCACCAGGTGCAGACAAGCCCAATGCCCCAAGCACCATGGTAATTACAAATAACCCGAAGCCTTCGACAAGCCACACGTCACACAGCGCAATGAGTGGAGGCATCATCACTGTCATGACAAGCAACAGTTGCATCGTGTTGGCCAGCGCTTTGCCATAGAACAGCGCCGCGGGAAGAACGGGAGCAAGTTGCAACTGTTCAATCGCCCCTCCCTCTGTCTCCAACAAAAACGACTGGGTGAACAAGTTTGCTGAAGCAAAAAGCGTCGCCAGCCAGAGGTATCCTGCCGCATGCTTCTGCAAGATGACCGAGTTGGGCCCCACCGCAAATGAAAACAACAACAGCACCAGTATCGCGAACGCCACCAGCCCCATCCATCGAACCCATGAGGTGCCCTCAATCCAAATATCTTTGCTGAGGACGGCCATTGCCTGTCGAAATCCAACACCGATCATGACGCATCCTGCTGGGCTTTGCGCCACGCCTGCCAAGCCTTGTTCGCCGGCCCTTGCCAACGGATCAACCCACTCTCCAGCAAAATACAGCGATCGCACAATTGTGCAGCCCGTTCTACTTGGTGACTGACCAAAATCTGGGTGGCCGGTATCTCAGACAGCAGCCCCGCAATCTCGTCAATCCCGGTTGGATCCAAGGCTGAAAAGGGTTCGTCCAGCAAAATCAATTCAGGATTCTTGAGCCTCAACAAAGCGACGGATGCACGTTTGCGCATACCGGCAGAATAGGTCCGAATCGGTTCTGAGCGACCATCCAAGCCCACCGCCTCAATGTGCTGATTCATTGAAGCCTTGTCGGTAGACACACCAAACAGTTTGGCAAACACGCGAAGGTTTTCAAGGATCGACAGGTCCTCATAGAGTCCAGTTTGATGAGACAGCATGCCGATGCGCCGACGGACAGCATCGAGGTTCCTTCCTTCGGCAACAGACTGTCCAAACAACTCCAACGTACCCAAGGACGGAGACAGCAGCGTGGAAAAAGTACGCAACAGCGTAGTCTTGCCAGAGCCGTTGGCTCCAATCAACAAGACCTTTTCACCGGCTTCCAAGTGTAGATCTACACGTGCATAAGCCCAGCGACGTCCAAAACGACGGCTCAAATTGCTGGCGTGTACCACGGACATAAGGTCCCTCCAATAGGGACAACTATCCGATTTCGGGGCTTTCGTCTACCTTGTCTAGCCAGCAATCAAAGGCTGGACACCGGTTGAGCGACGAGACGTTCTGGCACTCCGCAGGCCAAAAGCAACCGCCATCGCACCCCACCAAGACCACGTGCCATCACTGGATGTTGCACACATCATTTTGTCTTCTTCGGCGTCCTCTTCGGTCACTTCTGGCTCGGGTGGTGGGGGTTCTGGTACATATTGACGAATCCAATCGTAATAGGCGTCAATCCGAACGGCACCAGACGCGCCACCTTCACATGGCTGACTTCCTTGAACTGAAAATACGAAAGAGTTGACACCAACCAAGGTATAGCCCTCTTCTGTCCACCGTAGAGCCGCACCGCCAGAATCTCCAGAGCAGAGGTTCGTTTCGGGGTCATAGGAATAAATAAACGTGTCATCCACAGAGTTAAACGGTATTGCCGTGGTTCGTTTGCGACCAGAGTCTTCACTGCTGTCCGAAGTCACCCCCCACCCGACATAGTCCAAATACTCTCCAATCCACAATTCTGTTGGCACTTCTTGATTCAACGGCACCGGTTCCACTTCGGTAATACCGGTGGTCAACTCCAACAATCCAATGTCACTGGTGATCATCGACGATGTGCCAGAATACTCAGGGTGCATTTCCCAACCGGCAACCGTATCGTAATATTCAACGCCATCCTCAGAATAGAGACTGTGGCCCAGCAAGAAATAAATATCCATACCGTATCCAGCATATTCTTCGACAGCCTCAATGCAGTGTGCCGCAGTCGCCACCCACAGTTCGTCAATCAGTGTTCCCGAACAAAACGACATCCCTCCATAGTCATCGGAGTACGCCATAATCGCGCCAACTTGTACAAAATCCAACGTAATGCTGCCGTTTACAATTGGGGGCGGTGTGGGTTCAGAAGCAAAGGCAAGTGTGGTG
>CBFICN010000096.1:14236-14573 GCA_965661045.1 uncultured Myxococcota bacterium | reverse complement strand
CTTTGGTGCGAGTGCCTTGTAAATTGCTTCCTTAAACGAAAAGATCATCAGCAGATAGCCCCATTGTCTCTCTGCCGGCAAAGCATTCACTCGACTCTGCTCAGTGGGCGTTAAGACTTTTGGGGCAATGCCCATGCGTGGGGGGTGAAAATGTTCTAGGTCTATTCCTACCGTAACGTGACGTTGTCGATTGATCAGGGCGATGGCTTGGTCAGACTTGTGAGTGATGGAGAGGCTCAGTGTAGAGTGGGGGTTCGCAATCATTGGAGCTCCAAATTTATCGCGATCAATTCCCAGTTTGTCTTGTTGAAGCGTCTTCAGAGCCAGTCGAGCAGCG
>CBFICN010000096.1:0-14225 GCA_965661045.1 uncultured Myxococcota bacterium | reverse complement strand
CCACAAAGGCAATCTTTCTCTTCCCTTGTAGGGTTCGAGCAATTTTTTGCTCAATGGGGTGTAAGGATTTCCAAATGGCTTCTGGAATATCTCCAGACTTTGGTAGAGAAACTCCGAAGTAAACACCATGTGTTTCTGCTGTTCGGAATATTTGGGCAAAGTCGGACATTGGTTACCGTGTGTAAAGAAGCATTAACCAATATATTCTATCAGTCCATTTCAAGCAACCCACGATGGAAACGATGTTTCGTTGAATCATTGATAGTGAACAGTGAATATATGTGTTGGTAAACCGTTTGTAAAATGAGAGAACTATTTTGTATCGGTGTTTGGAACAACCATCGTCCACACGATACTAGAAAGAGAGGAGGACCTTATGAACCGTGTGATCTATCTACTGTTTGGACTATTGATTGTGATGAATGTCTCAGAAGCAAAGTCTGCAGAAGAAGCAGAGTATGAAAGACTGGTGTCGGAGATGACGATGCTGAGCAAAAGTCAGTCTTGGAAAGCTGTGAACAAGCGTTTTGTGGAGATGGAAGAACTGGGTTTGGAGATCGGTGTTGAAGAACTCCTAATGGCTGCACAAGCATCTCAAGGGATGGGGGATATCTATCAGGCCAAAGAAAGAGTCAGCGCCGCTTTGTTGCGAAAAGAGAAAAAAAGTACGCGCAAGTGGTACACGCAACTCAACAATGATTACGGTCAAGTGACCCTCATCGCCAAAAGCAAAGGGAATCGAGGACTTTCTAGAGTGGATATGACAATGGACCCCATTCAAGGACAGGCTGTCAGTTACGCACAGGAGTGCTTGGGCCGAAAAGGGGAGTTTAGAGGGTTGTTGCCTGTGGGCGATTACGATTTCGGTGGACAAAAATTTTCAGTGACTGCCGATATGGATATTCATCTGGAGATTTCTCCAAAACTGCGTCGGAAATTGACGGGACAATAATTAGAAACATTACTTAGGGGGCTGTATGATTTGGATGATTTTGAGCGTGGGACTTGCCAATGCACAGGGCAAACGAAACAACAAGGTGCAACCGTTTATGGGTGGTTGGGGTGTTTCAGCGCAGAGCACCTTGATTCCGTTGAATTATCCTCAGTCTTTCCCAAAAATTAAGGCTGAGGGTGTTCAAACACCGAATTTCCAGCAGGCCGGACAAGACGTGGGGTTGGGGGTTAAAGGGACACTGTTTGCCTCTCGGAAGTATCGAGCATCCTTTAATCCATACTATCATATGGGGTTCAACGATAGCAATTATCGTGCATTTGGACTGAATCTGGAAGTCGACCAGATGGCTTTTCGGGAGCGCAACGTTTGGGGATACTATGGTTTGGGCGGAGGAACATCAAACTTAAAGTTTACAGCCCCAGATGACTCAACGCTGACGGCTACACAACTGTACTTGAAAGGGCAGGTTGGCGCACTGTATTTTGATCGCACAAAAGCCTATGAACTGTCTCTGTATGCTACGTTTGGTACCACTGGTAGAGAACAAATCACGAAAGGTGGTGTCGTGTATGAAAACCAAGGTGTACTTGGAGATGCTGATCAACTCAGAGGTTCTCTGTATTACCCAACCATTGGGGTTCAAGGTACAGTTTACCGAGGGGATTTTCGCAAAGCGATGAAGCCCAAAAACAAAAAGAAGAACAAAAAGAAGAACAGGAAGAAAGGGTAAATCTCCTGCAATCATTCTTTGAGTTGTGATCATGACGTCCAGTTGGAAAAACTGTTATGGACAAGCGTTGTTCACTTTTGGACTGCCCAAGTCACCATCTCCGTATGGGGTTGTGGCAAAACATAGGTCTCCAGAGCGGTCTCGTTGGACAGAGATTCCTTGCTTCAGCCACTCTTGAGCGATGTTAAACCGATCAACCGGTTGATTGTTGAATCGTATCTCCAACCAATCATTGGGATGAATGCTAATGTTGGTTGTCAAAAATTCAATATCAGCCGTTGGAAGTCCACCATTGACGGCTGGATCGTTGCGCATGGCAAACAAAAAATGAGACTTGGGTTGAATCGTGGCATCTTGTTCGATGACCAAGCCCGTCTGACCTTTGGAGTGAAACTCAAGACCGCGTAGATTCAAAGGGATATCACCTGCATTGTAGATTTCGAACCACTCACCCCGCCACTTTTTAGACTTTGTAGGGAATGCCATAACCTCAGAAATGTATAGACTCTTGTATTCTTGAAGCGTATGTGGGGAGTCGATGGTCTGTTTTGTTGACGGCACTGGGTTGGTGTTTCCAGAAGAAGGTTCGACGGGGGTGGCAACGGTGGTGGACGATGGGGTTGTGGTACACTCAAGAATGGTGTACAAGGTTGGATAATGCAGTGGGGCACAGGTGATTTCCTGACTCTCTTTGTCCGTACTCAGAGTCCAGGAAAACTCGGTTGCCTGTAAGCGTTTTAGAAAAGACTTACGGCCCACAATCAACAAGTCCCTGTATTGGATTTGTGTATGCAGTCGTTCCATCCTCCTCTTTAAGTCTGCAATACTCTTGACTTCTCCTGTATTGTGTATGGAGATTGTCTTTAGACCGGAGGCTGTAAAGAGTGGTGCTTCAATGAAGGTTTGCTCTGAGACGATGGTTCCCAACTCAATAGAGTCGGATGGGATGATGTCTCGAAATAGGGCCAGTTTGAAATAGTTGTTGAACTTTTGGCCCTCCAGCCACAGCACTTTTACATGCTCATGTTTGTCGATCTCACTGCGCAGCGTATCTCCCAATAGAGCGCGGGTTTTGGATTTGGTGAAACCCAAAAATGGCACGTTGGAATATTCTCCACGTTTCTTTGCCATTTGAATCCACTTTTGAGAATTTCTTTCAGGGGAAGACAAACTTTGTGTGATGACCGTGAGGACCAGCATAGTGCCAACGGTCAGTGGGTGCGAGTATTTCGTTCGAATAAACGTTGTGGCTTTGGTTACACCAAATATAGAGAGCAACAACACCATTGGGTATAGAGGCGCAGTGAGTCGAGCATTGATGCGATCAATGGATACACTGGTGGCGCTGTACAACAGCAATGAAGAAAAAATCACAATCGAAGAACACAATGCCAGCAGCCACCACGTGTCTTGCTTTTTTGTGGCAAAGCGATTTTTGGGATTCACAAGTGCGATGAGGCCAACGATTGCAAACACACAAACACCCCCACCGGCGAACAGAACATCACTACTCTCCTGCCAAAATATTTGTAGGTTGTCTTGTAGCGTGTACTGACTCTCTCCTCGCGATCCGTGTAGGGTTCCAGACCGCTGAAAGTTGGTGAACAGCCACCAAAGGTGTGGCAGGTAGGCAAGGGTAGACAGTCCGAATTTGTGTAGGAAACGATCTTTCTGGCGGTGCATCAACAGCAGTATTCCGATGTGGGGGAGGAAAAAATATCCCACATACCGAGTCAGCAGTGCTAGGGCAGCCATCAGACTGAGCAAAAACCAACTGCTCAAAGCGGGGCGGCGAATGTACTTGAGTAAATAGAAAAAGTGCAGTACCGTCAGTGCCAAAAACGTTCCACCAGACCAAATTACGCGGTGCACATGCCACAAGTCAGACCACACCAATGGAATCGGGGCCAAAAGCAGCAATCCCAGTCTAGACATATCGAATGCCCTTGCGAGACGAAGTGTGCCAGTCACCATCAATGTAAAGGCGATTCCGTTGATGTAGCAGGCAGCCTCTGCAGGGAGGGCAAACAAGGAAAAAATAGCCAGCATCATGGGGTAGAACGGCCCCCAGAAAACCTCTAAGTTTATGGTGAAGTCTTGAAAGGCAATTGCGGCGTCCATGTAGGCAATGGAGTCTGGCGTGGCACTCAGACCGATGTATTGGATCCACATACCCAAGAGTAGCCCCACACCGATAGAGCCTCCCCAAAATATGGTTTCAGGTACGTCTTGTGTGTCAAGCGTTGTTTCTGTGTCCATCATGCCCCACAAAGTGTCTGTGTTTTCACATGTTCAAACCGAGTTTAATTCTTGTTTGCGGTTCGAACAAGACGAAACCCGATTGAGCCGTATCGATCTCCCGGAGGTTTGGCATATCGCGGAGCCAGTCGTTCATTGAAGGGCTTGTCGTTCCAGTCGCCACCTTTTCGACCTTTTCCTGCTCCGCCTTTTTCTTCTCCGCCTTTTTCTTCTCGATTGTCAGCACAGTAGGGGTCTTCTTTGGATGCGGGGTATGGGCAGGTGTCCCAGTCTGCAATCCACTCCCACTGATTGCCATGCATGTCATAGAGTCCAAAACCGTTGGGTAGTTTTTGTGCGACGGCAAAGTTTTGATCGTCCTTGCAATACCAAGCATAGTCTGAGAGGGGTGGATTGTCTGCATCATCTTGAATCGTTGCTGGAGAATCACACCCCGATTCAAAAACAATTTTCCCACCTGATTTTGGGCCTCCACCGGTCCAGATCTCTGCACTGGTACCGGAGCGCGCTGCATATTCCCACTCAGCTTCGGTTGGCAAACGGTATCCTGAACATTCTTTGGGTGCGATGAGATCCTGACAGACAACGGTATGCCCACTGCCTTCACATTGATAGCACTCTTCTAGTGTGGCGTTGTTGAGTTGGTTGTGGTGCCGTGTGAGGTGATTGGCAAAGTCTGCCGCCATATACCAAGATACGTGATATACAGGACGATTCGGTCCTATACCGTGAAAACCATATTTCTTTTCTTTCCAAGACTCACCCATGAATGCCGCATACTGCCCTTGAGTGACCTCGGTAGACATCATAAAGAAATCATTAGAGATGCTGTATCGACCGAGGGGGTCTGAGCCAGCAGGTATGAGCATCATGTCCAGACCGATATCGTTGTTGAGTGACAATGATTCTGTGCAATTTGTGAGAAAACAGTTGGGGGGTGTCTTCGATTTCGCTTTGACCTTTTCAGGAGGCTGAGAGGCTGGTGAAGGTTGGGGGATCTTCTGAGCAATAAAACTGGTGGATTTGTCTGCACTTTTTATTTGCTTGACAATTTCCTCAGAAACAGTGGCACAAGGCATGTTGGGTTGTTTTGGTGTGCCAAGACTGCCATTGGCATATTCGTTGGTCGCCGTACACCATACAGTTGCTTCGTCATTGTGTGACGCAGAGTAGGCATTGATCGAGAGGTTGATCGCTACGCCTTCTTGTACAGACCATTCTTCCGGTGTCCATCGGATAGTATCGAGTATCGCATTGTCCGTTTTGAGCGTGATGGAGTCACCGTCGTACATTTTTGCCGTGTCATATTTGTAGAGCCAGTCGATTGGTGCACCCCCGTTGGCTTGTGCGGGTGCAACGCCAAATACGAAATGCCCCATTGGCAAAATGTAGGTGTCTTCAGATACTGTAAAACCAGTTTCTCGGTCTGATTGTACTTGCAGTCCTTTGAGGTTGATGCTGTTATCGGTTTTGTTGTACACTTCAAACCATTCACCTTTCCACTGTTTGACGTTGGTAGGTGCAATCATTGCTTCTGTGACAACGATGGCGCCTTCATTCAAATCTTGAGTGGTTAAACAAGGATCATTGGCTTTGCCTGGTGTTCCGTAGTCTATGATTTTGCCTTTACCATAGGGTGTACTGGCAGGGCACCAGTCACTGAGACCATTGTCCATTTCTGAATGGTATGGGGTTCTAGACAGAGAATGCGCTGCGTGTAATTTCTTAGATGAGGCTCGGTAAGAGACAGAGTCGATCTCTTGGCCATTTTGCGAGAGGGCAATCGTTTCTTGTTCTGTGATTTTGAACAGTCCGTAATCATACACATAGTCTGGTTTGAAACCACCGTTCTGTCCTGCAAATCCATTTGCCGCCAAGACAAAGTACGATTGGGCTTTCAAAATGTGTGATTCTGTAATTTCAAATCCGGCCTCTTTGGACGATGTGATTGTCAAGCCTTTTAGGTCAACATCGATGGTTGAATCATTGTAGAGTTCAATCCATTCGCCTCGATAGTCTTTGACGGACTCTGGATTGTGCATAATCTCATTGATGATTAAGCCTCGTCCTTTAGCCCGTGTCGAAGAGTTTGGTTGTGCGTCATCGGTTGGCTGAGTGTCTGGTAGTGCAAGGTCATTCGTCGTCGAAGATTGTTCAGCCGTATTTTGACAAGCCAATAAGGTCCAAAGCAGAGAGAACATGGTGTTTCCTTTTTATACGAGTCCATTGTGCAAATCATGTACCATTTATGATTCGTTGACTCAAGTCTGATATGGAATGTTCAACGCAGTGATTCCATCACTACAAAGTTTGTGCACTCTATCAGGGTACGGATTGCCATCGAGAAGCAGGATGAGGTATCAGTTTTTTCGTACGCGACTGCGCCGGTCTTGACCGGCGCTAGAGAGTACAATACTCTATATTAGTAGGCTTTTGCAAATAGGGCCCAGTGTGTTGCTGGTTCACCTGAGTAGAAGCACACTTCTCCTTCCAAAGACGGTTGGTCTGTCGGATAGCAACGAATGGTAGCTCGGCAATGTTCTTTGATTTTGTCTTCGTTTTCTGAGTCGTCTTTCCAAGGTGCGATAAAGAACCCACCTTTCCCGATGTTCTTGAGCAACTCTTTGTAATTGCGAATGGTGTGGGTTTTGCTATCCCGCATCTCAATGGCGCGTTCCAGTAGTGTGGATTGAATTTCGTCGAGGGCTGCTTGTACCGAGCCCACAAAATTGTCGTCGACGGTAATTCCAGATTTTTTGCCTCCGGTTCGACGTGCAGAAAAGACACTGTTGTTGGACACATCACGGGCGCCAATTTCAAGGCGAAGGGGGACACCTTTGCGCTCCCACTCGTAATACTTGGCACCGGGCTTGACGCCTTCTCGATCGTCTACTTTTACGCGGAAGTGTTTTCGCAGTAGTCCATGGACTTTGTCTGTGAACTCAAGGACTGTTGCTCGTTGTTCATCGTTGCGCCAGATGGGGGTGATGACTACTTGAATGGGGGCGACTTTGGGTGGGCAAACCAATCCAGTGTCGTCAGAATGGGTCATGATCAACGCACCAATCAAGCGAGTGGAAACGCCCCAACTGGTTGCCCAAACGTGGACCTGTTCATTGTTCTGATCTCGGTAGGTGACATCAAAGGCCTTGGCGAAATTTTGCCCCAAGAAGTGACTGGTTCCGGATTGTAGGGCCCATCCATTCTGCATCATCGCTTCAATTGTATAGGTGTCTTCTGCGCCCGCAAACCGTTCGTTTGCTGTTTTGACCCCGGTTACAACTGGGACGGCCAGCGTTTCATAACAGAAATCTCGATAAACTTGGAGCATTCGTGTGGCTTCTTCTTCGGCCTCTTCACGGGTTGCGTGGGCTGTGTGGCCTTCCTGCCACAAGAACTCCGCTGTACGCAGGAATGGGCGGGTACGCATTTCCCAACGCATCACGTTTGCCCACTGGTTGATGAGAACGGGCAAATCACGGTGAGAGTTGATCCATTTTCCGTACATGTGCCAAATGATGGTTTCTGAGGTGGGGCGGATCACCAATGGCTCGTCCAGTTTGGCTGCCGGGTCTGGTTCGACTTTTGGTTTGCCGTCTTCACCGACAACTGTACGCAATCGGTGGTGGGTAACCAACGCACACTCTTTGGCGAAGCCTTCTACGTGTTCTGCTTCTTTACTGAGGAACGATTGGGGGATGAGCAATGGAAAGTATGCGTTGACATGATCGGTTTCCTTGAAACGCCGATCCAAATCTGCTTTGATGTTTTCCCAAATGGCAAAACCGTTTGGACGCAACACCATGCACCCACGCACTGGGGACGCATCGATGAGTTCACTGTTGGCAATGACTTCTTGGTACCACTTTGAATAGTCTTGTGAACGCTTGGTAATGGACTTGCTCATGTACTTCTCCTTCGGACGAAACCTGTCGTGTCTCTCTTCTAACACGGATTGAATTTTTTGACATGAAGATTTGGGGGGACGCGTTATAGCATTTCAACACCGATTGTCGATACTGTAAGGAGAATGTATGACACCAGAACAAAGAGCCGTCAACACCATTAAGTGCTTGGGAATGGATGCCGTTCAGCAGGCGAATTCAGGGCATCCAGGCATGGTCATGGGAATGGCAGACATCGCGACCGTATTGTGGTCGGAGTTTGTGAAGTATGACCCCAATGATGCGCATTGGATGGATCGCGACCGTGTAATTCTCTCCAACGGACACGGATCGATGCTTTTGTACGCGGCCTTGCATTTGAGTGGCCAGTCCATCTCTTTAGAAGACATTCAAAACTTCCGTCAATGGGGGGCTGTTACAGCCGGTCATCCAGAATATGGATACGCAGACGGGATTGAAACCACAACGGGACCTTTGGGTCAAGGCTTTGCCAATGGTGTTGGAATGGCGATGGCAGAACGGTGGTTGCGTGAAAATGTGGACAGTGAACTGGTCGATCACCATATTTATGTCATGACCGGTGACGGATGTTTGATGGAAGGCGTCAGCGCTGAAGCCGCATCCTTGGCTGGACATCTGAAATTGGGCAAACTCATCGTGTTGTACGATGACAACAACATCACCATCGATGGGCGTACCGATATTGCTTTTGGTGAAGATGTGTGCGCTCGCTTTGAGGCTTATGGATGGCAGACACTCAGAATCGACGGGCATGATCGCGACGCAATCCGTCAAGCCATTCAGGCAGGTAAGGACAATGCAAAACAACCGACGTTGATCGCTTGCAAAACGATCATTGCAAAGGATGCACCCACCAAAGCCAACACGTCATCGTCACATGGTGCACCATTGGGCGAAGAAGAAATACGGGGTGCCAAACGCACGATGGGTATGAATCCCGACGAAAAGTTTGTTGTGCATGATGATGCCTATGCCCACTTCCGCAAGCGACATGGGGCTTTGAGTCAACAGAGAGCCTCTTGGGATGCCAAACTGTCAGCGTCTGAACATGGTGCGACACTTCAGTCTTACAATCGACCTGCAGACACAAGTGCAGTTGATTGGCCTATTTTTGAAGAAGGAGCCAGCATGGCGACCCGGAATGCCAGTCAGGCCGTCATCAAGGCGATTGCGGCTGGAATTCCAAACTTTATTGGTGGATCAGCGGATTTGGCGGGCAGCAACAAAACAAAAATGCCTGGTGGTGATTGTACCGGAGAATCCTTTGCGGGTGGTCGCACCATTCATTTTGGTGTTCGAGAGCACGGGATGGCGGCCATTTGCAACGGGTTGATTTTGCATGGTGGTGTGCATCCATTTTGCGCAACATTTTTGGTGTTCCACGATTACATGCGGCCAAGTGTTCGCTTATCCGCGTTGATGCATCAACCGTTGAATTACGTTTATACGCACGATTCGATTTTTGTGGGTGAAGACGGTCCAACCCATCAACCGATTGAACAAATCGAGTCCATGCGACTCATTCCAAATTTATGGGTCATGCGGCCGGCTGATGCCAACGAAAGCAGTGTGATGTGGCGTGTGGCAATGGAACGTCAAGATGGCCCAAATGCCCTGTGTTTTACCCGACAAAATCTACCGGTGTTGAATCCAGAAGTTGCCCAACAGGCTCGACGGGGTGGATACATTCTTCGCGATTTTGAAGGTGATTCGACGCAACGTTGCGTACTGGTGGCAACCGGTTCTGAAGTGAGTTTGGCTTTGCAGTCGGTGGATGCATTAGAGTCAGAGGGGTGGAATGTCCGTGTGGTCAGCATGCCGTGTCGTGAATTGTTTATGACACAAAGCCAAGAATATCGTGCAAGTGTACTGCCTAGTGGAGTCCCGATGATTGCCGTGGAGGCCGGTGTCCGACAAGGTTGGACAGGATTTGGTGCACAGGGCGCACTGGGACTGGATCGTTTCGGTGCCAGCGCACCAGGTCATATTGTGGCAGAAAAACTTGGTTTACACGTCAAGGGAATTGTCCAACAAGTTCAACAAAATGCGTTAAAATAGGGCTGTCCCCCATTTTACTGCATTGAGCGTATATGTCCTCTAAATCTCCCCGTTCTCGAAAGTCGAAATCTTCTAAGTCATCTTCTCGATCTTCAAGGTCGACCCGTGGAAAGTCGGGGTCCACTTCTCGATCAGTCTCCTCTTCCAAGGCAGAAGTAGGGGCTGATCAGCGACAACTCGAAGATGAAGCACTGGATATCATTCAAGGTGCACCTGCCAAGAAAAGGGCTCGAAAAGAAGACGGTGAGCGAGCGGCGAGTCGAAAACGGAAGAAGTCTAAGAACACTCGTGCCAAAGCGGGTTCAAATGGCTCCAACAAAAAGGCCAAGCGTCGACCAAAAAAGAAAACCCGTCGAAAATCCACGAAGTCAAAACGCAGCAATACTGCGACGGTTCTACTCCGTTTTGGCTTGTCGGCTGTTTTTGGTGTGACGTTTGGCGTGTTGTTTTGTGCATATGCGACCTATGAAGCCGCAAAACACGATGTTCAGCAATGGATCGTGCCAAGTCCAACTGCAGAGGGGGTGGCACCAGCCCAAATATGGTCCAGTTCCTACACGCTGGAAAGAAACACTCGACTATCCAAAGAACAACTGGTGGATATTTTACTGGCCTCTGGATATTCGAAGGTTCCGGTTGTTGAAGAGGCGGGTGACTTTCAGGTGTTGGACGATGCGCTGTTGATTGACAATCGTTTGAACAATGCACCGATTCAAGAGCGGGTACGTCTCTCTTTTTCGGATGGTCGTGTTCGAAAAATTGCCAATGCCTCTGGTGTCGCACGTTCCAGTGTGACCTTGTCTCCAATGTTGCTGTCCAAACTCAGCAGTGGACAGTCCATTCAAGATCGAACCCCGTTGGTGGACATACCCAAGATTGTCCCACAGTCGATTTTGGCGATGGAAGATTCTCGGTTCTATCAACATGAAGGTGTGGACATCATTGGCTTGACTCGGGCGATCGTGGTGAATCTGATATTGGATCGAAAGTCACAAGGGGCGAGTACCATCACCCAACAGTTGGTTAAAAATCTAATTCTGAACAACCCTGAAAAGACCTACAAGCGTAAAGCACGCGAAGCACTACGAGCGTTGGCATTGGAACAACGTCTGAGTAAAGATCAGTTGATAGAACTCTATATGAACGAAGTGTATCTGGGACAGGTCAACGGAAGGGCTGTGGTTGGAGTGACACAGGCCGCCAAGGTGTATTTTGGCAAAAAAGTTCAGCGATTGACGATTGGGGAAGCGGCGATGATAGCCGGAATTATCTCCGCACCCAATGCGTATTCCCCATTGCGTCATCCAGAAAAAGCCAAAAAACGTCGGGATGTTTCTCTCAAACGACTCAAAGCGGTCGGTGTGATAAACGATGCAGAATTGCAAGCGGAATTGAACAAAGAATTGCACATTCAGGTGATTCCGGAGAGGCGACGCGCCAATTACTATGTCGATGCCATTCAAGATGTTGTCGAAAAAAAGTTGGGAGAGGGCAGTATTGCATCTCAAGGGCTCAATGTGGAAACAACCTTGAATCCTGTGTACCAAGCCATGCTTGAGGCTTCTGTTGAAACGCAAATTGCCAGCGTTGAAAAGAAGTATCCCAAAGCCAAAGGGGTGCAGGTGGCAGCCGTGGTGCTGGATGGGGATACGGGGGCTGTCAGAGCGATGGTCGGAGGTCGTTCTTACAATGATTCCCAATTCAATCGCGCATTGTATACCAAGCGAGAGGTGGGCTCATTGTCAAAGCCGCTTTTGGTCGCCCAATTGTTCCAGTACAATTCAGATTTGAGTCCTGGATGTTGGCTTAAAGACGAAGCATTGGACGTGGAGCACGACGGAAAGGTGTGGTCTCCGAGCAACTATGATCACCAGTTTAAAGGGCCCATCACGATTCGAGACACCATCAAGCAATCGCGAAATTTACCGACTGTGATGGTGTATCAGCATTTACAAGACACGCTGGGGGAGCGCTCCTTTCAGAAATTTGGTGAACAAATGGGACTGGATATTGGATTGGAGCCAGCGGTTTCTCTGGGGGCTTTTGCCGGTACTGTGGTAGACATGGCCAGTGCGTACACTATTTTTACCGATGAAGGAATGTGGAATGAAGCCCGATTTGTAAAGGGTATCGTCGATCGCAGTGGTGGTGATGTAGAGTGGGGAAGTGGACAAGAAAAACGAGTTGTCTCGGCGCCAGTCTCTTTGATGGTTCGAGACATCTTGCAAGACGTGGTCGTAGACGGAACCGCCAAGTCTGCAAAGAAGTATGGTGCGAAAGGGGCGCTTGGCGCAAAAACGGGAACGACAAATGGCGGACGAGACGCTTGGCTTGTGGGGTTTGATGAGGATGTGGTCGTCGCAGTTTGGGTCGGGTTTGACAAGGGCAAATCGATGGGGCTTGGTGGTTCACAGGCCGCATTGCCGATTTGGGCGGATTGGATGGCATCGAAGGGTGGTTCGAGACCTGAGAACTTTGATACGGGTAGGTTTTTGGTGGAGCGAAGCGTGTGTTTGGACTGGGAACTCTGTGAAACTGAAGACGTGGATTTGTTTCAAAAGGCGCAGTATCAGGGTGAACGCTGTGCGCTGTTTGAGGTAGAAGAAGAATCTGAAGGGTTGATCGAGCGTATTATTCCGATGCGTAAGGATGACGATGACGACGGCGAAGCTGTCAGCGAAGAGGGCGGGTTCTTTAGACTATTTGGCTGGGGAAAAAGAAATTGAGTATTGAGTCAACGTCCTGTATGTGTAAAACAGAATTCTTTGTATACCGCATGAGATGTGGTAATGTAGGGACCTATCTTGGAGAACATTATGGTAAAAGTCAGTCAACAACCTGCATTGTGTGATTTGCACATACACGTAGGCTCATCGGTAGCCCCACACATCATGTGGTCAATTGCACACCAACAGGGTTTGCGTTTGCCGGTCAAAGACTATTGGGAATTTGTTGACATGATTACGATCAACGACAACAATGTGAAGTCTTTGGATGATTACATTCGCATTTTGCATGAGTGGACTGAGCGAATTCAGTCTTCTCCTGCGGCGATTGAACGTTCTGTATACGAAATCATTGGCAAAGAGTTTCGTTCCAGTCACGTACAGCAAATTGAAGTGCGGTTCAATCCAATGAAGCGGAACTTAGATGGGCAACGCGATTTGGACCACATTATCCATGCTGCAATTCGTGGCTTGGATCGCGCGTCGTTGGAATATGGTGTAAAGGCAGGACTCATCTTTTGTATGGCACGAGAGTTTGAACCGGAAATCAATGAAATCGTCGTTGAGAAAGCCATCAAGTATCGCAACCGTGGTGTGGTGGGGATTGACGTTGCGGGTTCAGAAAAGCGAACGATTGAGCTGTCAGATTCATTGCCGTTCTATGTGGATTTGTTTGAGCGCGCCAAGGCTGCAGGTTTGGGGACCACCATTCATACGGGCGAAACTACATACACGGCTTGTGCAGGAATGGAATCGGTGGTCAAGCACTTGAAACCCGATCGGATCGGGCATGGTGTACAATGTCATTTCTCCGAGGATACCATGAAGCGCTTGGTGGATTCGGATACTGTACTCGAAATTTGTCCGACTTCAAATTTGCACACCCGTGCTGTCAGTGGGTTGGAAGATTTTCGAACAATCTTGGGTCGACTGGATGAACACGGCGTTCGCTACACCATCAACACGGATGGGACGTATTATTGCAAAACCAATCTTCAACGAGAGTTTGCCATTCTTAAAGATGCTGGCATCTTAACCCCAGAGCGCGCAGAGCAGGTACGTTTGGAAGCCTTTAAAGCGTCGTTTTTGCAAGACTAAATTCAATGTCTTCTATCGACAAAGCATCACTTGTCGAGACGTGTTTGTCTTTTGGGTTCAACCGTGTGCGATTTGCCAAAGCCCAACCCAATGTGGCGTTGAGAGAGTACGACCGATTTTTGGCCAACGGATTTCATGGAGACATGAATTGGATGGTGGGTTCTCGCCCTCCGCGTGCAAACATTCGCGAACTGTTGCCCTCTTTGCAGACAGTGGTTGTATTGGGGGTGGATTATTGGCACCCCAGACCGCCGAAGCCAGATGAGGGGCTGGTGGGAAAGGTGTCGTGCTATGCTTGGGGACGAGATTACCACAAAATTATCAACAAGCAACTCAAGAAACTGGCCCGTGCCTTAACGGTTCAGTACCCAGAACTAGAAGGCTATTGGACTGTGGATTCTAGACCGGTCATCGAACGAGGCTGGGCTCAGCAGGCGGGACTGGGTTTTGTTGGAAAGAATACGATGATCATC
>CBFICN010000095.1:0-14669 GCA_965661045.1 uncultured Myxococcota bacterium | reverse complement strand
GCTCTTGAGTTTCACAAAAGTGCATCCTTTGGATGCACTTTTTCTTTTTCCCCTCTCCTTGTCAACGTCGTATGGATGTGACTGTGGGCTTGATCATTGTGCTGTTTCAGTCTAGACCATCCATGGGTTTGTTGTGGGTCTTGTCCTGTGCATGGATGGGGATTGTTTTTGAATGGACTTTACCGATTGGATGGGTGGGTGAAGTGACCTCTATGTGGGGCCCCATCCCGCAAACAACCTTGAATTCGCCGATCTCTTGTCTTGGAGATCTTTGTCTATATCCAACACGTCCGATTTTGCGATGGGACACGATCCCCATATTTCACAACGTCTACACCGCCTCTTTTCCAGATTGGCCTCTGTGGATGCTGTACAACCTCACAGAATCGACAACCGCGATTCGATGTGCCCAAATTGCTTTCGCCGGCACAACGATGAGCATCTTGGTATACCTAACCCGATCGTTTTTGTCACCAATCCATCAATGGGTCCTGTGGCTATGGCTGGCGATGGATTGGAATTTTCTCTTCTACAAAAAAGCATTGGGTAACACCGAACTGTTGTTGCAACTCTCGTGGATGGTTTGTGTGGTTGCATTGATGCATCGAGTGTTCAGTGAAGACGAACAGACCAAACCAATCAGCTTATACGGTGTACCGGTGGCAGTCGCACTTGGTTGCCTGTGCAAAATCACCTTTGTATTGAACCTGCTTCCATTGTTCATTGGCACCCATTGGATCAATCCGTCAAAACGACGTTCCTGGATAATTCAAATCACAGTCGGACTGGTTGTTGGTGTGATTCCAAGTCTGCTGTTGCTGTATTGGACCAGTGGCGTTGAAATACCTGTTCGAAGCCATGATTTTTGGACCCTGCAGTGGGAACGAATTCTCTCCTCGGTCAGTGGAGAAAACACGTCCATACGCGAACAGCACCTCAATGGACTGATGTGGCTACTCGACCCCCTTTCCTTTTTTGAACGTTCGTATGGTGTTTCCAACATTGTGTGGCACGGATGGAGTAAGTTTCCAGTTCTATTGGTATATTGTGGCCTGTTCATTCAACAAAGACAGAATCGAAAGATGCTTGCCTTGACCGTGATTTTGAGTACACAAGTACTGACTCTAACTTGGATTGCCAAAGACCTACACCATCTGGCCATGGCCACTCCACTACTGTGCTTTTGGATGGTATCCATGCTTCAAGAATCGAATACCTCTCTGATTGTGAAGTACACCCTGTGTGGTTTGTGGCTTGGAAGTCAAAGTTGGATTCTATACGATAGCCCTTTTATTATCGATGCGGTTGAAACACCGACCTTTTCCGAACGCAGTCAACAAAGTCTGGTCCAACTCTTGGACGAACACTCGGTGACTGGCTTGACCACTTTGGATTATGAAGTGTATGGCGTACTGGAAGTTCGAATGCCCCACCTCACAGTCAAACACGCTTGGCCCAGCATCAGCACACAACGATGGAATGCCCTTCCACAGATTTTAGAGGTGGCTTCTGGTGGACACTTAATCGTATTGCAGTCTAGCATGTCGATGATCTACAACCTTTCGCCGTCCCTCAATCGACTGCAGTCAGTCGCCAAGAAAGCACACCTACACGTCGAACAAATTGAGACAGAACCCGGTGTGTGGCTCTATTCTGTTGAGCCAATCAATACCAAGTAACCAACCTCAAATAAATCAGACTACCACGTGCCCACACTTGGCATCGACACCCAAGGTTCTCTCAATGGCAAAGCCTCACCTGCCTGTAACAGTTCAATGGAAATTTGATCAGGAGAGCGCACAAATGCCATTCGACCATCACGGGGTGGACGCAGAACTTGTACCCCATGTGCCTGCAACTGTTCACAAATCTCGTAAATATTCTCCACCGCGATTGCCAAATGACCGAAATTTCGACCGTCGCTGTAGGGTTCTGTTTGATCCCAGTTGTGGGTCAGTTCGATTTGGTGACTGTCTGTGGGATCGCCCGACTCTAAAAATACCAGGGTGAAACGCCCACCTTCAGAATCTCGTCGACGAACTTCTTGAAACCCCAACACTGAAAAGAAAGCCACAGCCCGATCCAAATCCAATACGCGAATCATGGTGTGCAACAGTTTCATTGTGTTTCCTCACGCAGTGAAATTAAAAAGTTGAGCCAGCGGTCAAGACAAACCCAAATGTCGGTTCAACCCTTCCGATCGTACCCAAGTCATAAGCCAACGATCGTTGACGAGCGGCGACACCACCCACTCGAATATCCGCATCCACAACCGGACGGATTCGCTTTCCGACCTCAAACAGTTCAAGGGGTTGCGTATACCCCAAGTGAGCCGTGGTCACGTAGGAGTACGGCATATCCATCCAACCAAACCGCAATCCTGTTCGCAATCCATAGCCAAACGATGCATCACGACCAAACAAGTAGCCGGCACCAATGTATCGATTTTGAGAGAATCGAGAAGTGTGGTAGACCTCTTGTACAATGTTACACCCGTCTATACTGCCCTCTCGCCGGTCGTCTGCGTCGTACCCCATACACTCGTCATTGAGCTCAACCGTCACCACATCGGCGGCGCCATTGCCCGGTGTTTGATAGTACTCGGTCCAACCTTCGTCATTCAGGCTCAAACCAAACTCAATTCCAACTTGGAGCATGAACTTGGTGTAATGCGCACGCAAGTCAAAAGCAATCGGCATATTGGCGGCAATCAATTCAGGGTTGATGCTGTTCAAAGGGTTCGCACCGTTGGCCACCGCATCGGGTTCTGGGGCTGTAAAGGCCACAGTCGCACCATTGTACAGCGCTCCCGTCCCCATCGTCGCAACAAAGTGTACTGGAAACTCCTCATCTCCCGAAGCCACTTTGCTTAAGGTTGTGGACGATGTATCAAAACGCCAGACCCACACTTTGTTTGGATTTCCAGCTTTGGGAACCGCAATGTAAATCTGATTTTGAACTTTCGGATGCAATTTGGCATAAATCGACAGATAGGTCAAAATGTCGCCATCCACTTGAGGGGTACACTCATTTTCATAGAGAAACAGTTGGCGGACAAAGTCTACTTCCATCCGTTTACGGGCCACTTCCAACACACGGTACGCTTTGCCTTCTGTCTTCGTGGCTTCATAACGCTCACTGAGTCCCATGCCTTCATCTTGACGCTTGAGCAAGATATCTGAACGTCCCAAAAACACATCCAACTCACCGTTCTCATCCAATTCAACCGGCAAACCGTTGATCAACACTTCATAATTTTCAGCAAAGTCTTCTTTGTTGAATTTGTCCTCCATTTGAAAGTCCACTTTCATGGATGGAAACACCCCTCTCTGAAGCAGATTGACATAGTGTTCTACGTTGCCCTGTGTTTCTGGGTCTTCAATCTTTTGCAACAATTCTGGCTCATAGTACGCCATGCTGGCAGCCAAATAGAAGTAATAGTTGACCTGACGCCCCCCAATGCCCTCAAACAGGGGAACGGAGTTCTCCGACATGTAATCCGCGGCACGTCCAATCTCTGTGTACAACGTAAAGAGTGGTTCACGCAACTCGGGTCGATCCACAAACCAAATTTCTTCAGCCGCTTTGCGGTATTTGAGCCCCAGTGACAACCACTCATTGGTGTCGGCATCTTCATACTGCAGTCGTTTGGCTCGGTCAATCATATCCAAAACCGTCTGTAAGTTGTCGTCGGACACCTTTGCGGGCTGCATTTCTGGTGCCAAGGTTGTGTCTTTGATTTCTCGACCGTCCTGATACAGATCAATTGCTGGCAAAAACAAGGCATCCGACTTGCCGATTGCCGAACGAACGTTGCGTTGTAAGTTCAAATCTTTGTGATCGGTCGTCATACCCGGCCAACGAAGGATAATGACACGCGCAAACTGATCTTTGTTGGCCTCGGCTTCGGCTTCTGCTTCGGCGATTTCAGCATCGCGTTCTTCTTTGGATTTAAACTTCTCGGCGCTGGACGCAAAACCTTGCCCCAACGGCTCTGCGGATGCATCTGGACTGGTAAAGACCAACAAGACAGACACAACAACGGTGTGGACGATTCGAAACATACATTCTCCAATCTGCTATCTCACACGAGCATTCTTTGCTCGTCAACACAGACAGCATAGCACGATCGCCAGTGTAAATCACATTACTTACAGCTTGGAATGTTCCCATTGGTAATAGAACAATTCAAGGATCGCCCCCCCACTTCTCCTGTGTAAATTGCCCCTCCTGGTGAAAATTTCATCTTACACTGCTTGCCAAGGGGAACATTGGCCACCGAAGCCTTTTTGTTTCGAATCGACGCGCGCGCTCGGAAGTCCCCACACAATACAGTCACAGAGGTCACCCTGTCAGATGTTCCACCAATGGTCAAATTGAGTGTGCCAGACGTGGCGACGACTTTTTTGGGAATGCGCTGCTTGGTGGGGGTCACCTTCTTGGGAACAATTTTGGCAATTTCCACTTCTGGTTCATCGGCGGGCTCTTCATATACCTCTACGGGTTCAGCACGCTTGGTGACAGGCGCTGAGACTTGTTGCTCTGTGGGTTTATCAGGCAAGAAAAATACGACTGCCAATGCCGACACACATACGAAAGCCACCGCACTCAACAACAAAATGGGCACCCTCAATGAGCCAGACAGTTCAGAATCGTTGACCACGTCCTGATTTGGAGGTGGTGCTTGACCACCAAACTGGGGCTGTTGACCACCAGCCACCATGGGATTTGGTCGCACTCCACTTCCTCCGCCACCGACACCGATGGTTGGTGCCTGTCCTCCAACACCAATACTGGGGGTCGCCGCATTGGGTGGGGGTGTTGTTTGGGGCAATGGAGGCGGTGCACCATACCCGGGGGGCACTTGAGGTGTGGGAGCAAAGTTTGGTGTACCCAAGGACGGTCCACCACCCGTGGACATGCCCGGTGGAGGTGTTGGTGGAGATGTTGGTGTTGTTGCGACCTTTGGTGTGATGGCCATAAAACTGGTGGCATCATCGTCCAAAGCAGCCTCAGAGTCGGGCGCCACGCGTCTGGGAATCAAATACTCAGGCTCAGAAGACTTTGGTCTTGATGGACGCTTGGGAGTTTTGGGACGCATGGGTTCTCCAGACTGGGGTTCTGAATTTTGACGAAGTGCCTCTCTCAAAGATGGTGCTCGATGCAAACCAGACAGTGTGGCTTCAAGCTCTTCAAAATTTGGTGGCGGTTCCATCGGATGAACGGCACTGAAATAGTATTGTGCAAACTGCTGCAAGGCACTTTGCTGTCCTTGTGGTGGGAGTTTCGCCCGCAGATTAAACTGAAAATCACGACCGTCTCGATAGCGTTGTTCAGGCTGAATCTGCAAGGCCTTACGCAAAATCCCACCCACACTGGGCAGTCGACGTTCCAAATCATCATACCCAAATGTAAAACGCCCTTGAATCACGTTTCGAAGCATGTCCCGAATTGGGTTCGACGACCCTATTGGAATGGTATATGCCGGTTCACCAGTGAGCAGTTCATACAGGATCAACCCCAATGAAAACAAATCGGAACGATGATCCATCGCCTGATTTTGTGCCTGCTCGGGAGACATATAAATGGGGGTTCCCTGCACTTGATCGGTTCTACCTACCGAAAAATCTGAATTGCTCACCCGTGCCAATCCGAAGTCCAAAATCTTCAGTTCCCCCGTTGACGTCAAAATGATGTTGGCGGGCTTGAGATCTCGATGTACCAAATGTAGGGGTTCTGAATTTTCACCATAGGACGTAAAAGCCTGAAAGAGCGCATCGGCAATTTCACAGCCAATTTCAATTGCCGCAGCCGACGGAAAGCGAATCTTTTTGCGACCCAGTTCATCAATGATGTCCCGAAGATTGACCCCGTGGACATACTCCATGACCAGCGTTTTGTCCGTTGATAGGTATTCGTACACCTGTACAATGCATCGATGTTTCACTTGGGCGAGCAAGGAAAATTCTTGCTGTAGCAACCGACTGGATTGAGCGTCATTGACATCGCGAAGTTGCTTGAGGGCAACAACACGACGTTTGGTGCTGTGTCCGTGTATACGCGTAGGAACGTTGCCAACACCCAAATATACGGTTCCAAACTGTCCCTTCCCCAGCTCTTTGGCGATAGAGTATTGTGCAATTCTACGATTCAACCTTCTCTCCTACCCATTGAAACGAATGTCTTTGTATTATCTTACACCAGAGAAACAATTTTTCTTAGCGAACAGCGTACAATATCTACATAACCGAATTGCAAAAGTCTGAAACGAGTTCTCTTTGGTTCCTTACGCTCTTATTTTTTAGAAGACTTTCGACTCAACCTTCCCAACGCCAAACGCTTTCCGTTGAATACGGCTGCCCCAAAGACCAACAAGAAGATCAAGACCCCCAAGCCACTCGTCAGAATACTGGCACTGTGCCACATCGTTCCACGGGTCGACCACCCTTCCGCGTCTTTGTGCCCATGTGGACCGTCCATCCAAGCGTGGGGATATACGTTAACTGTGGACATTGAGCGAGCATAACTGTTCAACTGTAGACGAACGTTGAACTCGCGTCGAAAATTCAAAGGGTTGTCTCGAAACATCACTTCAAACCATTCGTACCGGATTGCCGCTACTTCTTTGAATGCCTCTCCCAGTCCTTCAGCGTCTCGCTTTACAAAAGCCCGTCCTTTTCCGCGATCGGCGATCAACTCCAAACTGATGTTGTCAATGTATCGATCTTCCAGCCCAACCTCATTGCCCACAGCGTCGATTCGTGTGTTGTATGGAAACTTTCCACACAGGGTTCGATCGTTGATTCTGCCTTGCTTGACCTTTTTGGGATTGAATCGACTCGACATCGCCTTGCCCAATCCCACTGTAAAAATCAAGGGGGTATCCACAGAGAAATCGTCCATTTCTTTGCGAACTTTGGTCATCAAACTTTGTAAACGAGGCGCATTGCTGGCACATGTATCGTTGGAAGCTTCATTGTTGAACCCGTCGGTCAGCACCACCAAAGTTGGTTTGGTGTTGCCATCGAGTAGTGCTTGTACCTCAGACTTTGCCAATACTGTGTTCAATCCGTAATCCACAGCATCATACAAATGCGTATAGCCCGTACGCGCTTTTAAATGTTGCTGAATGTGCTGTTTATACTCGGCTTTGTTGGACAGAACCCTTAGTTGACCACCCAAAGGCTGTGGGGTTCCACTGGTAAACGTGTACACCAAAACGTGATTGTTGACACCATCCGGGAAAAAGGCCTCTTGCACAGAGCGCATCAACAAGGCATCCCTCACTTTGTCCATTCGTGATTGCGAAGACCCGCGGTCTTTAATATTCATCGATGCAGAACCATCAATCATCAACACAAACACTTGTGGAATCCGAACCGGACTGTGCCCAACCACTCGAATATCAGATTCTGTCGCGTTGTCGGTGACCTGATAGTCATTCAGACTGACGACCATGTGGTTGTTCAAATCTGGAAGTTCAAAAAACTGGTCATCCAATTCAAAGCGGACACCCAACTTGACCTCTCCGGCTTGTCGATCAATCCATGGCAAACAGGCTTCATATTCGCGTTTGGTCATGGGATCGTCCGCACTAGAGCCTCGGACAATGTACTCACAATCTTCAGGGGTGGTCATAATGTGCAACGCCAGTTCAGACTCTTTTAGGTCCACCTCTCCCGACGCATCAATCCTGGCTGTCGTATCTGGAATTGGAACCGTATCAGGGCCGCCACAGGCCAACAGAAAAGCCAACCACATGTCAGCGCTCCTCTCTGGGCAAGATCAAAAACTCCACCTGGATTTGTTCTCCGAGTTCTATGCGGTCTTCGTTCGACAAATCCACTTCCATAGGAACAGGAGACTGTGGGTCATAGTTCAACCGTGCCCACTCCAGCATGCGTGCCATCTTCAAGTGGTGCTGGGTCAAACCACGCAAGGTGTACACATTTTGATTGGGCTCATGGACAATACTGGCATGCAGTGGCTGAACAGAATCTTCGACTGGAAAAAACAAATCCAAACCGTTTGGGTATGCCCCAACAAACCGTTCCTTGGGACGATTGTCTTTGGCATCTATCGGAATACGATGCCCAAAACGTCCTCCTGAAAGCACTCGAATCCAACCAACATACAGATCGTCTGGAACGCTTCGAGTCGCCAATCCAAAAGAGAAGCCAAACCCCACGAAGAGCAACGACCCCGCCCAATAAAAATTCTGTACCCAATAATAAGAAGCAATGGACCACACCGCCCCCGCGGTCAACCCTGCAAATACACCACCGAGCAAATAGGACAGTACAAAAGCCTTGGGTTTATTTTTCCATCGCTCTACGGACATCAATCCAGCTGCAACGGCAATCCCTGTACCCACAAAATTGCCCCACCGATACTTCAATGCAACAACATGGTCTAGAGAACCGATATCTTGCAACAGTAGAGCAGACAGTCCCGCCCACATCCACGTAGTCAGAAACACACCACCAACCGTCACGCCAATCGCCAGTACAACTTTCCAAGAACGTCTCCGCATTGTCCAGCGGCGCAACGCACCTTCGCCCCAAACGTTGGCGAACACCACTGCACTACCCAACAACACATTGGTCATAAACCCATCCCAACTAGGTGACCAGAACACGCCACCCTGCGTCAGCATCAGTAGATACATCCACCAAGCGATCAAAGAACACAGAGCCGACCAAATACCAAACTGTACGTGGCGAACCCAAGTATATGGAATGAGAAAAATATTCATAATAAATGGATAACACACCCTTTGAGTCTTGGGGTAATTCACCCTGTGACTTTGTGAATGCCCTGTACAAGTATGTTACACTACATCAGAGCAAACGGAGTGCAGTCATGGATCACGAAAAGGCAATATACCTTCGACTTTCCCCTGAGTTTGGTGAACATAGATTTGGTCCATACGAGAGAGGAGAGGTTCGGATAGGGTCGGACCAGCAAAACTGCGCCATCTGTATTGGCAATTTTGGAGCCCTGCCAATTCATGCCAAACTCAGCATTCAAGGCAAAGAACTCATTTTGTCCCCCTCTGAACGCTCTGCAGAAGTATTCTTGTGGCGAAAAAATAAGTTTCCAGAGCAAATCCTCGGTGCCACTGTGGTACAAGTCGGGGATGCCTTCTCAATCGTGGTGGACAGCGGACCCAAATTCATTGTCGAGTTGGACGATTTGCCAGAAGAGATCAAGGAGCAACGGGAACAAGAAGCCTCAAGAGCCGGTGTGGGGCGGAGTCGACTCTCCAAAGAATCAATGGGCAACGAAGTCAAACGGCAAGCCTTTACCCAGTTGCTTGTTTTGGGACCGATGCAATTGCTCCAACGCGCAATCACCTTTGTAAAATCAGGCGCCATCTATCAACCTAGAAACATCATTGCTGGTGCGGTGTTGTTGAGTGGTTGGTTTGTGGGTGGTTTCTCCTCCTGTCGTTCTCGCAAACTGCAACAGGCCAATGTTGTGGCGACCAACAACTTGGATGACTGCAAAAATGAAATGGCGTTCTATGAAGACTTGGTGGAAACGAAAAATTACTCTCTCAACAAAGCCATCTTAGAGATCACAGAATCTCCGCAACTTGCCAACCTGCTCAAGAAAGACAAAAAACTCATGGCACTGGTCAGAGAAAAGGCATTGGCACTCAGCGGCCTTGAAGGGCCAGAATGGCTACTGGAACCTTCTGGGTCAAGGAGTGGGTACATTGGTCAGTTCAAAACATGGAAGTCTGCATTGGATTCCTTGGACGATACTGAAATCGATGCTGAAACAAAACGGTTGTTGCTGTGGTCCCTCGACGAAACAGACATGAGCAATCGTGAGTTCTCCTTGGTGCCCAACGCGCAGGGAGATTACCAATGCAGTCGTGGTATTCTACAGTTGAGTTATCGACAGGGGATGCACTTGGGACTCAGTGGTGTACAGCCAGACGCCCCATACAAAGGGAAAGCCGCCAAGAAAGACAATTCGGCCCGTCAAGCACTATTGATCAAAACGGTGGAGAATGCCCTTGGACCAGCCACTGAGGATTTCCCCGAATCTCAAGCCTTGGTGGAGTCACTCGGTTCTGTTGAAGTCGATTATGAGCAAATTGCCAACCGCAGTCAACAGAATTGCTTTTACGCACAAAGTGAAGGCACAGACACTCGTCAAAGTCCAAACAGACTGGCTCAAGAACTCAAAAAGTCCATCGGGGTTGGTCGAAAAGGACTGCCATCAGAAGACAATTACCTCTCTTCTGGCGCGCGAATCGCCAAACTGTACCTCGCCGACGTTGAAGGAATGGACTTTCGAAATTCTCCAAAGTTCAAATTCTCTGGAACACTGAGTTCTTCCGTCGAAAATTTCAACAAAGAAGGCGAATGGGTATTGGAAAAAACTGCAAAAGCCATCGCACGGTCGCTCGTTTTGCCTTGCAAAACAGTTTTGCAGGGAAATGAAGACGCCCAAGAAGTTGTCGGAGGAGAGGAAGGCAGTGACCTACCCAACCCTGTGGCCTGCTTGGTCTTCGATTGGAAAGTACGCAACGAGTAGACCGCGCGGCTCAACTCGTACCGTCACCGACTTGGCTTTTGCAACGTCCCTGCTTGAATGGATACTCTTGACAACTGCACAACCTCTCCAGAGTACTGATCTTTGAGAGACACGTCTACAATCTCCACGGAGAGTCCCTTCTGGGTACGAGCCAAATGGATGCTGCCATTTTGAGACTCCAATACCGTCACCATTGGGATTTCTTGAATCTTTCGAACACAGAAATTTTTGTCTACACCTTCTCCAGCTTCGACCATGACAAAAGCATCTCGCTGTGCAATGTTTAAGGTTTGACGTTCTCCAACCCGTATATCCGCTGGGGAGAATCTGTGGATGCTCACCACCAGTCCCATCGTGCCTGTAGAATTCCACGCATAGATAAACCATCCATTCGGGGCCTGGTCGTCCTGAGAATCTACAATCTGACAGTTTTGGGTGTGCGTCCAGTCAACTGTGTCCGTACGCAGTGCTTGATGGATGTCTGATTTGGACACCCGTGAGGCATCGACTTCTTGAGTGGTGGGAGGTCTTGATTCTGTGTGGAGTGACTTCTCACTGGACAAAGGAGAACTGGATCCCGTTGTAGTATCAGGGACTGTGTTTGTACACCCAACCGTCAACAAAAGAAGCGCAACACCGCTCGTACCCATCACGGACAGAAATCAGTCGCGTTGTCCACAGTATTTTCTTCACCACATACCCGAGCGGACTCGATGTAATCCAAATTGGGGAACTCAACTTTCAAGTAAGCGTTGCCCGATCTCCCAATTTTGCCTTGGGATGGACCTCGACCACGTGGGGCTCCCTCGCCATACCCTGAATACAACTGATCGATCACCGACATACCACCACCTTTTCCAGGCTCTTCGATCACCTGTCCGATGGGAGCAAACCGCATAGAGTCTAGGTTTTTGTTGTTGCCATAATTGATGAACAGCTGGGTAGAACGAGAATTTGGAGCACTGGTTTGAGCAAAGGTCACAAACCCACGTTTGTTGCTTTCACGGACAGGATCATCACTGATTGTGGATGCCTTCCACACACGGTTTACATTGGGGTCTCCGTGCATTCCAAACTGAGCCATAAACCCACCGATCACTCGAAAGAAGGCAATATCGGTAAAGTACCCCACTTTCACCAAGTTGTAGAAACGATCAGCACCGTTGGGCGCCCAGTCACGATGAATCTCCAGCAACACATCGCCTTTTGTGGTTCGCAGCATCACGGTAAATTCATTCGGTGCCGTTGCAGTTGCCAACGAAGGGTTGCTCAGTGGATCGGGTCCCCCGTCTCCCTGACTGGTCGCTGCTTGGGGTGCCACATTTGTCGCCGCTTTAATTTGGTCTACAGTCGGTTTATCGGCCTTTTCAGACTTTTGAGAGCCACTTCCACTACATGCCGCCATCCAAACAACCATTGGAAACCACTTCATCATTTCTTACCTCACCTTATACTGTACAGGCCCGTGCCTTTTCTATATTTTGTATTCTATTGAGCGTTGTATCAATGCAGTATTTTACCACACCCATTTGACTACGATACCCCAACACTGGGAATGTGTAAGTTTACACTTGTGCAGTCAAGGATAAACGGATACATGGTTTGTGTATACTGCTCACAGTGGATATCGCGTTTTTAGGCCACAGACAAATCAATGTTGGTTTACCCTCTACTGGTAAACCAGAGTCTTAAAGTCCTGAAGCACCGATAGATAGGGCGCTATACACGAAAACAACCCCATCACCGCCCGACAATGCTTGGGCAGTGAACTTTTTACACCATTGACCCATTTCATTATTCAATCATCAAGAGGTATAAACCATGCGCAATTTTAGACGTTTTGAACTGCACAAAGGAAACAAAGAGAAATTTTGGGAAATCAGACGGTATGACAAGACTCTGTACTTTAAAGAAGGAAACATCAAGCGCAAAGCGGGTGAAAAAGAGCCCACTGTAAAACCCGATGAAAAGAAAGATTTCCGCCAAGCACAGTTGGCCTATGACAAGGAGATTCAACGAAAGCTGAAACTTGGGTATGTTGAAGTTGATCGACCCAGTGCTCCGAGTGAAGATGTAGAATTTCAAGCAATCCGACTGGTTTCACTGGATGCCAAACACACATTGGACCTCAATGAAGCACAAACCACCAAGATTCTCAATTTCATGATCGACAAACTGGTTTTCAACAAACACACGCCTGTACTCAACATCAGTAAATGGTGGCGTAGAACTTTGCATCGTTCAGACTACGAGTCTTTCTCCGACATCGACACGTTGAGTGAAGATTACTGCACCTACTTTGACAAGTGGATGAATCTCTCAAAACGCGACAGAGACTACAACGAAGAAGAAAACATTCCGCTATTCAAATATACCGATCCACAGTACTGGATCATCACTGAAGGGGAGTGTCAACAAATCATTCAAAGCATTCAATCTGAAATTACCAAGAGACGAGAAAAGTTGGATGCAGACGAGAAAAAATCCAGTCCATACTTTCGCCTGAAAGAAGCGTGGCTCAATTTTCACATCAACGCTCAACAATCGGGTGGATACCAAGTCATTCCTTGTTCTTTGCAGTTCCACAGCACCAAGCACGGCCACTCTTTCTTTATGGATACACGAAGCTGGAACGACGTGTACAACACCTTGCTCAGCCTTGACATTTGGGATCGCGCACAACCCGAATACCTGCAACAAGAGTTTGGCTCTGTAGAATCTTTCCTCGTCAATCAACTTCTAGAAGAGTGGGACATCGATGAAGAACCGATCAATCCTGACTCATCCACTCAAGACAATGTTGTGCAACAACTGTTGAACATTGAAGATGAGGTGAATGAAGCCTATCGACTGATGCTCCGCAGCAAAAATCCGAAGAAAGAGTACGCGGGTGCAACTGTTCTCAGCAATGGATTTAGATGGAATGCATCAAGCGTAAAAACACTGAGCAAAACCTTAGAGTCGATGGATGACGATATCTTCACTGAACGTTTGGAAGACTTTTATGCTGAAGAGGTTCTATTGCGCGTCGATGAGCCTCATCTAGATGGCAACTTGGATCTCGAAACACAACGCGTTGTCAACGAAATCTTGAATGATGCCTGTCACTTGCTCAATCACGCCCATCAGAACATTCACAATACCGATGAAGAACTTCTACCATCCGCTGAAGATGAGCACGGTGATGCCTTTGAGTTCGATACGTTGGAGGCCATGCTCACTGTCTTACATCATCTATACCCAGACATCTTAGACCATGAAGTCATTTCCGACGAGCAAATCCTACAAGACTATACGCATCGCCCTGCAGGTCTCGATGAGGAACTGATGGAGAGCTGGAGACATTTGTTGCCCGATTCTTTTGACTGTGTTGATCTTTTGCAAGGCTATCGAGCGTTCCGTCAAGCCCAAGCCGAAATTGAGTCTTATTACGACACCGCCAAGGATTTCTGCTTGCAGTACTTGGAAGAAGCCAGTCAAGCCATGAAATTCCAATCGGAACTGGCCTCCTTGCGACGCAAAATGCTCAAGTCAGAGTCCAACACCATGGGTCAAGTACTGTTGTACAAACTGAATGATCTCTCGGAGCCTTGGATTCTCACTCCTTCTGAACTGGCCATTATCATTGAAGCCGCTTATCAAGCGGAGCAGAAAGATGCGCTGATTCTAGACTTGATGAAATTCTTCAACACGGCTGCCGATGCCGATGGGTGTACCTTGTTGAGCACCAGCAATCACTAAGCGCTGATAGACTCCAACCAAGTATGATGGACTACACTCCTGGTTCATCATACTTGTTCGTACCCACACAACAATTTTCCTTCATCAAAGCAGATCTCGCATGCCCTCTATATCGCTTCCAAATTTGACAATGATGTATGAACAAGAAGGTTCTGGAGACCCCTTGCTCATGATCATGGGCGTGGGGGCACAGCTTGTTCAATGGCCACCCGACTTTTGTGAAGCGCTATTGAAACACAACTTCTCGATCATTCGTCCCGACAACAGAGATGTTGGACTCTCTGAAAAGATGAACCATCTGGGCATTCCCAATACACAAAGTGCTTTTTTGCGTCAGGCTGTTGGACTTCGAGTTCATGCGCCCTACACACTTGAAG
>CBFICN010000094.1:0-14714 GCA_965661045.1 uncultured Myxococcota bacterium | reverse complement strand
TATTTCTTATGACAAGTCGACATAGAAAGTTTTCACAAGTAAAGGGGCGTACCGCGACCCAAGGTAGTATAGCGTACCGAACTCACCTCTACCGACAATCAGAGAGGTCTTCCCATAAGGAAATAAACCAAGGCCCTTATTACAACAACCTTTTCATAAAGAATAGGAAATAAGATATATTAAAATTGTTTTGGGGGTTTGTATGAAACACATATTCATTGGTGATGTACACGGCATGCTCGAAGAACTCAATGTTCTTCTCGATAAGTTACAACCATCCTTAGAAGACCAGATTGTCTTCGTCGGCGATCTTTTAGACAAAGGCCCCGATAGCGCTGGTGTGGTTCGTAGAGTCCGAAAACTATCAAAAGCTCACAATGTCGTGCTCGTAATGGGCAACCACGAAGACACCCATGCTCGCTATCGGAAACACGCTCGACACAATCCAAACATCGCCCAAAAGATGGCCACCCGCAAACAACATCTGCCCATCATCACTGGGACGCTCTCTCAAAATGACATTGAGTTTCTAGAAACGGCAGTCTTGTTCCATAAAGTTCCAGAGCACAACGTACTCGTAGTCCACGGAGGAATCCCAGATACACTAAAGGAGCTTCCAGAAGACATGCAGGAATTTTACAAAATGAACAGCAGAAATCGCAAAAGACTCAAATTACTCATGCGTACCCGATACGTCGATGCCAACAAAGGCCATTTTGTTGGATTGGGGGAGGAAAAAAAGGAAGACCCGTACTGGGCGGAAGTATACGACGGACGCTTTGGACATGTCATCTTTGGACATCAACCATTTATGAAAGAGGTTCGTCGCTTCCCCTTTGCAACAGGCATTGATACGGGGGCTGTATTTGGTGGTGCCTTGACCGCACTCATTTTAGAAGATTCCAACGCTCCAAAGACGATTTCCATTCCAAGTCGAAAACTTGCCAATGAACACGATAGCCGACAAGATGGTTCCTAAAGTTTCTCAATGGGGAAAGCAAGACCACATTTCAAGACAATCCAGACTCAACCACTAGAACAGCTCGATGGTATTCAATACACTGTACCCTCACAACAAAGGCTTCGGTGTCAACCAAGGAAACACTCAGTTCGGACCACCTATTTTCATTACACTAAGCCATTTCTGTCAGCAATATTTGAGTCCGCAAGCTGACGAACAAAGAATTTGAAGGCTCCCACAGTTTACAATCTTGTAGACGTAGACTCTACACTTTATTCTATTGTTCTATCTTGTCGCCACACTTTCTCTGATACACTTGATCAAAACCTGTTTTAAACAATGGCTGGTCACTGTGCCAAATCTTGTCGGGCACTGGTTGACACGGAGCATTGCCGTCCATGTCCCACTCTTTCAAACGATGAAAGTACAAAGAAGCCAAGGCATCATGACAAATCTGTGGACGCGACAGGATTTCGCAATCGGACAGTTTCAGCTTAGATGTATTTCGAAACCAGTACTGATACAAGGCATATCCATGCGATGTAGAATCTGGGTCCGTGCCGTATTGTCTAGCAATCTTTTCAATTTCTTCCCAGGTTGTCGGTTCGAACTCAAGTAAGCGCTTGAGTGTAATGTGCATATGACAATTGTCGACAAAGGGTGTCGCCTTCGCACAATCTTCCAACGATAAACTGCGCTCTGCCACTTGAAACCAACACTCCCCACGGGCATTCCCATTGAGTTCTGGGCACAGTTCACGAATGGACACCACATCGTCCTTGGGCAACGCTTGAAGTGCAAACTCAATACAAAACTCACGTTGAGCAGACTCAGAAAATGTGCCACACAACATTTTGGCTTCCAACGGTCGAGCCTCAACTTGCTCAAGGATATCGGCTTTGCGCTGCACCGATTGCTCTGTTGAACAAGACATCATCAGTATCCAAATCAATCCGACCTCCATACAATATCTGTATCCAATTCAGTGGGTACATGCAGATCTTTAGGGTTCTTCGTACACCCACAGTCTTCCAGACTCTATAAAATACAAAGCGCCCTCTCTCCAAACTGGTTGTCCCTGATCTCCCTTTCTGTCCAACCGCCAATCCCCTTCACACAAAATATCAACATCTCCCTCTAGCCACTGTGTCCAACACAATCCCCGTTCGGTGTTGGACAGTGCTTGCACACGTTGCTTACCTTGAACATGAACACCATTCGATGTCCATTGACAAATGTCTCCGCCACAAATCCAATACAACCCTTTTGCTGTTGCGACCAAAGATGTGGGATACGTAGAAGGAATGTGAACGGATTCAGCGCTTTGAATGTTCAAAAGGTGGATGCCAGGTTGGCTTCCCCACTCCACCCATCCAATGAAATCACCCCACAAAACAGGATGTTGACCTTGCAACGGACGTGCTGAGTGGCTTCTTTGCACCCCTGTTTCTAAAGACAGCCACTGTACAGACTCTGCCGTTGTCCAAAGAGCGTACTGCTCAGTTGCAAAACCTTGCCCTTCGGCAACCTGGGACGACACCCGACGCCTAGGCATCGACCAATTCTGTAGATCTGGGTCCCACAATCCACCTTGTGTACCGGATCGAAAAAGTACAGTTCCCCAAAACCATCCACCCTCTGGTAGAACTTCCATAGGCCTGAAGGATTGACCATCGAAGAAAGGGTGCCATTGCGAGGCCACCCCTGACTTGTCACACCCCAATATGCCTTGTTCTATAACCAGTGGAAACCCACGTTCCTGACAGGTCTGTGCCACTCGATGGATCGGAACCGCAATGGGCACCGCCTCAGCGTTGTTCGTTTGATAGGCAATGGTCAAGACAACAGTCAAACCAATCAATGCATCCAACCTTGTAATAAAAAAGCAGAAATATCCAAAGACCCTTAACATGCCATTCTTCATCGGGATCTCAATCATTCAACGAAGAGATAAAAGAAATACAGGACAACGCGGAGTCTAGACTGTTGTCTTTACTGGACTTCAACACCACAGCAATTGACTGTAATGGTCAACGCATCGGCGGCGGCTCCACCTGGACAATCTTGAGCAACCAATTCCAGTTCGTAAGTTGTGGTTTCACAAGCATTGGGCTCCGACGCCGTTGCACCCGTCAGAATAATCTCGGAATTCAAATCACTTTCATCCAAAATATTGGCGTCCCCAGACATCAAGTGCCATTCATAAGATATTGGGTCTCCATCTGCATCTTGCACACTGGCATCGCTCCCCAATTCAACTGTCACATTTGGACAATCCCCACAATTGTAGGTGTACCCTGACAGTTCACAATCTGCTGTTCCGGCGTCAACCGCTATGGCGGATCCGGCTTCAACGGTCGGCAATGCGTTCGACATTCTTTCACTGGCAGTAATGCTAACCAAATCGGGAACAGACCAGTTGCTACCATCAAACACAGCCAACGACAAAACATAATCACCCGCTACATCAGCGAAGAAAGTTGGACTTTCAGCCGTTGTGTCCGAGAAAGACGCATTGTTTGCATCCGATGCGCTTGGTTTGGACTGCACCGACCACAAATATTCCAACGGATCTCCATTTGGATCCATTGAGTTTGAACCATTCAATTGAATTGCCGTACAGTCTGACTCTTGGACCATGTCTTCGCCAGCATCAGACACTGGCGGCAGTGGGTTCGCAGAAAAGACATCCACCGTAACGGTATCGGGCAACGAATCGCTCACGCCATTGTTGACGACCAAAGACACCAGATAACGTCCTGCAGCGTCGGGGGTAAAACCAGTGGATTCGGCACTTGGAGCGTCCACATCCGTCAAAGCAGAAGCTTCTGGCTTGGATACAATGTTCCAATCATAACTCAATGTACGACCCAATGGATCGGCAGACTGAGAACCGTCCAACGTTGTAGAATCGCCTTCTTCCAAGTCTACATCTGCTCCAGCTTCGGCAATTGGCAACTGACCTTCTTCAACCAACACCACGGCAGAGTCGGGTGCCGAAGTCAAGCCCGTAGAGTCAACCACCACCAAGTTCACAATATACGTTCCAGACGTATCCGCAAAAAAGGTTGTTTGAGTATCGGCTGAATTGTTCGACGAGAACGGATTTTGTGCATCCATCAAACCGGACTCTGCTGGCACACGGGAAAAACTCCACTGGTAAGTCAGTTCATCGCCATCTGGGTCGTAGGAGCCATCTCCGTTCAGACGAATTGGCTGATCGGCTGTAAACGTACCCCCTTGACCTGCCTCCGCGACAGGTGTTCCTGTTGTTGTCGTCGTTGCCTTAGGCTCTTCAACACCTTCTGTACGACAGGCGTTCAACGCACTCAAAAGTCCGACTGTGGTCAAGGCAATGGCGAAACGGTTGGAGATGAACAAAGACATGAAATATTTCCTCTATCAAATGGAAAGGGACCAATGAAACTTACTGAGAAACCCTCTTAGAATCTTTCTTAGTTGCTTGAACTACAGGTATAGTTAATGACGGTTGTATCGTCATCGGACTGCTCACAATCCGACACCGTCAACGATACCTCAAAAGACAAGTTCGCATTCACAACCTGTGTTGGAATAACGGCTGGTGTCAAGGCGGCTTGAGGGTTGGCAATGTTCAGAACACCACTGGCTTCCGTCCAAGAAAAGTTCAGTTGATCGCCATCCAAGTCTGTGGACGCAGAACCATCCAACATGACAGTATAGGCCGCGCAATCTGCACACTCACTGCTGTAAGACGTTGCCTGACAATTGGCAGTGGCCTCAATGTCAACAGAGTCACCGGCGTTGGCGATTGGACGTGTATTGTTGGCAATGTCACCAATGACCAGGTCTACCAAATCTGGAGCAGACCAAACGGTGCCATCATATACCTGCAACTGGAATGTATATGTACCAACGACATCCCACGTAAACTCTGGATTTGGACTGCCAACATCTGAAAAATTCGCATCCGTGACAGCAGAATCACTTGGAGCCGATACCAGTGCCCAAGCATATGTTAGACGGTCACCATCGGCATCAAAAGAACCATACCCATTGAGTTGAACAGGATTTCCAGCACATCCCCCCAAGTTTAAAGATTTGCCGGCATCCGCTGTTGGAATTCGATTTTCCGCGCCCACATCGACTGAACAAATAACGGGGTCGGACCAATGATTGCCGTCAGACACAGTCAACGTTGTTACAAAGATGCCTGAACAGTCTGGCACAAAACTTGGCGCACTTGTTCCCTCATTGTAAATGTTGTCGGATGTCAGTTCTGAACAATTGGGTGGGGTCAACGTCCACGCATAGCTCAAGTCCGCGGACTCGGGGTCTGACGAGGCGGAGCCATCTAGCGTAACCAACTGACCGACATCCCCTTCGTAGGTTCCACCACAATCTGCTGTTGGGGGAGCATCGCCTGCCACGACTTCAACAACAATAAAGTCAGCGTCCGAGACACTCAACCCATCAGACACCTGCAATGAAATTACGTAGTCTCCCGTTACGTCAGGGGTAAACTGTGGAGACATAGCAGCGATGGTGCGGTTTGCGGACAAAGAGTCTTCTGTAACGGCTGACTGAGTTGGTACGCTCACGAAACTCCAGATGAACACAACGTTGTCGTCGTAATCACTACACCATTGACTGTTCACCGCATTCAAGAACACTGGTTGGCCCAGACCAACTGTCGTATCTACACCAGCATCGGCAATCGGAGCCTTACACGTCTCAGAAGAGTCTAGAGCAGTCGACTTTGTATCTGTACAGCCAGTCATTGTCGTTGCAGCCGAGAGTAGTGAACATGTCCCCAAAAGGTACAGGGTATTGTGTACGAGTTTGTGCATATTGAAAACCTTAATAGAACGTAAAATACAGCCTTGCTAAGAGTGTCTCTTCACAATGTAATGAATTTACTGCAAGCACCGCAACATGCTCATTTCCACTAAAAAGAAAACAACCTCTACATAACATAGCATACTGATGCCAATTTAACATTCAAAACAGTCGAACTCCAATTCGTTTGACAACTCTAGACAGTTCAGTGGCAATCTGCTTCATTCTTGTTTGTACTTCATCCCAGTGGAAAACTTTATCTAAATGAGATAAATTAAACAAAGGACAACGAGTATTGTGTACACAAAAACGGAGCAGAGCATGGGTTTTTTCGATTTTCTATTCAGCGGTGGAGAAGATTCACAATTGAAGAAACACATAAAACGGTTGACCAACCTAAACGCCCCTCTAGAAGAACGTCAACTCTCTGCGCAGTGGCTTTCTGAAAATGGTACTCCGGAAGCCATCGAAGGGTTGCTCAAAAGGTTTTCTCTCACCTATGAAAAGCAAATGAAAGATGTCGAAGAAAAGGAGTACATCTACAAACTGCTTCGACGTCAAGGTGACAAGGCCGTGGAGCCAACCAAAGTTTGGATTCGACAAAACGTAGCCTTTGCTGTGCCGTTGAGAATTGTTGAAGAGTTTGAAGGACCCGATGCTACGGTCGGATTTCTGTTGGAATTGTTGGGGCAAGAAATGGACCCCTTCAAAACTGAAAAGAAGCGACAGATCATCATCAAACTGGGTGACTTCACCGATGCACGAATCCTATCCCCAGTCTCAGCATGCTTGGAAGATTACGATGAAGAAGTCCGCTTGGCATCCATTGAAACATTGCTCAAGCAACAGTCCAATGACGTGCACCGAGCCTTCGTTGAAGCCTTAGTGAACCCTGAAGAAGAATCCAACCGCTTGAAGATTCGATTGGCAGAGATTTTGGAACAGAGAGGGTGGGATCTCCTAGACAAAGGAGACCGTCTCGTCAACAATCCACCCGTCGGTTGGCGCTTTGACGCGGACCAAAATAAATTGGTCCGTGCATAATTGCACCAGTCTCAAAGACAATAAAGCGTACATGGTAGACACTTCATTTACAATGTCTTAGCAGACGAAAGATCGCGCTATCGATTGGGGAAGGTCAGCGTGGTGTCCAATGCACGTAAATTCAAAGTCGCTCCATCTATGCTACTTGGACTGTTGGGTTCAATTCCCCAAACTTGAACGTCGACTGGTGGTTCTTCCATCAACAGATCTGACCACACAATCGCCGCACCCGACAAATGCCACGCTGCCAAAACGCGTAGTTGGCTATCAATGTCGCTGCCCCATCGACGAATTGATCGTTCATCAATGAGCAGCATCGGTTCACGGTCTAAGATGCTGGCAACTCGAATGCGCCCCCAAACCTCGCAAGCTCGTTGAAAAGTTTCGTATCGATGAAACGCATCAACAGAAAGCATGCTTGACAAAGCCGTCTCCGCAACCGAAAACCGATTGTGGTTGCGAAAAAACCGTCGTGCAAACAAGTGCATCAAAGCTAGGTACCACTTTGGCTTATCGGCCGGTACCTTCCAAGGACCCAAACTCACGGATGAAAAAGACAAGGCCATTGCTTGAAAATCAGCCGTCCATCGAAGAGAGAGCGTCGCTGAAAAACGTGGGTCGCTCATCAAGGCAACGTGCACTTCGGGATTGGGAATCAGTCGACGCAAATCTTGCACCACAGCCCCATCCAACTGTACATCCACCGTGATGGTTACCTCTCGATCTTCTACCCACATTTTGGCACAGGTTCCATCAAACCAAGAGAGTTCTTCGACCAAACCATCTCCAAAGACTTCTATGTCTTCTTCGACAGCCCATCCCCATTGTACCAATACGTCAACCAAGGATTCCTCATCAAAAGCGGCAAACCACATTTCCACCGCGTCTGCAAGTGCCACCGTTTCAGGGGTCGCTTTCAAAAATGTCATCCCTTGTGACGGTATGTCTTTGAGTAGACAATACGGTAAATCAGCCAGTCCTTGAATCTCAACTGCAGAAATGTACATCGTTATCCTTCCCAAACACCGTCAATTGTTCGGAGATGGCGGTTGTCCCTGTGGTGGACCCATCCCCGGCATTTTCAAGGAAATCGCTTCCATCATTAGACGGTGCTGTTTTTTCCAAAGTTCCAATTCAGCCTCGGTGTACTGGACCTCTGGCAGTTTCCATGCGCCAATCCCAGCATCCTTGGCAACGGGCGGACCACACAATTGTGTCAACGCATCCACAATCCCCTGCGGCATCCGTTCTGCCCCATTTCGATACCCAACGACAATCCAGCCAAAGCCAGCATCCTGCAGTACTGCCAGATCTGCGCGATACTCCGTTTGCATGGTTCCACCACGGTTTTCATAAAAAGGTTTCAAATCTCGAAACAGCGCGGTGGCTTGTACAAAAATCTGACCTTCTCGAGCAAAGTATTCCACCCGTTCCACAGGCACAGCGTGCAATTTGTGCCCATGGACAATCTGGGTACCCAATGCGTTGTAGCGATTCTCCATGTCGGAGCGAACCGCCAATGCCAAATCGATGACCGCTTTGTTGTCTACCCCTCGCATCACAGAGAGAGCAGAGGCTTGACGGGGGTAAAAACGCTTCCATGGATAGGGGTTCATCTGTCCCCATGAAATCTCTAAAACAGCCACCATGACAACAGGAATGGCCCATTTCGAGCGACTGGCCAATGCCCCCATGGCCGAGATTGCCACCGCCGTCATCGCCAAAAAACGAATGGGAAAATTCAATGGTTCCGCCAAATACCCAAGCGCCCGATTGAGCCAAAACATCGGCATCACCAAGCGAATTCCATTGGCGTTTCGAACCTCATCCCCTCCAACAGTCCAATAAGTTCCATAAGCGAACACAATCCCGACAACCGCGACAGCCAGCCAGGGAAGTGCTTTCTTTGGATTGCGCACCAAACCGACAAAGGCCAGCCCTACAGCCAACCATCCCAAATATCGCCCGCCTCCATAGGCAGCATCTTCGGTACTCTGAGCTTCTCTATTTGGAGAGAACAACTGTCGTGTTTCCAATCGAGCCGCTGGTGGGTCTGTCACGGGTTGACCGTGATTTTGCGTGATGTAGTTCATCAAACCGATCTCTGGAACCGACCCAGTTTTGTAAGAAGAAGCAAAAGATTTTGTGACCGGCACAACTATCGCTATCGACAACGCGGCCGCCAGCACATATTGCAGCACCAGTTTGGGGGTTTTCCTACCTTTCCACCCTGTCAAGATGGCCCACGTCAATACAGACAGCGCCAAAAAGAAGCCCAAATAAAAACACGAAAGCATCGCCCCCACCAAGCACAGTGCCACAGCCAGAAACCACTTCCACTCTTGGGTTTTCCGAGCCTTGAGTTGACACCCCAGTCCCAACGGCAACCACCACAGATGGTGCAGTTCTCCAACACCAACGTGAATAAAGAACGCCATCACCGCAGAGCCTTCGAGCAACGTGCCCGATACGAAACCGCCAACGCGAGACCTCGAAAGCAAACGCCCAAACCAAGCCCCCACAACCCCAGTCAGCACCATATTCCCCAATGCCAGAAAGTTGGCCATGGCAATCAGTGGCATCCACGGAAAGAATAGAGAAACCAAACCATTTAAGGGTTCAATCGGATAGAGGTCCATCCCAATCGGATAATTGACCAAATCGGTTTGATAGGGAAAGTCACCATATTCCCAAACACTCGACCGCATCCACCACAGAGTCCACAAATGCTTCATTCCATCGGCACGCGGTGAACCCAAGGCCGCAGAGTTGGGATATAGAATCATTGGATACGTCAGGAGCACAGCGAGTACAATGAACCAAAGGGTTTGTAGAACACCCCACTTGTGATCTTCAAACCACCATTTTGTTTTCAACCACATATCAATCCCACACTGCTACAAAAAGAGTAACCTGTGGATCTGTACTCACTAGACTGTGAAACACCCAGGTTCCATTCAGTCGAGCAGTACAGACCATACTCAATTCTACGGCAGAATCCCAGTCGCAGATAAAATACTCCCAACAAAACACTTCTTCGGCAAACAGGGGCTCAAGAACTTGCCAAGTCCAAACACCATCTGCATCAAAGGTTGCTAAGACTTGACAACGCTTTCGCTCTACAGTGGACTCAATGTCGTCCTCATATACAAGGGTCAATACTTCCCCATCAATCGACCACTCTGTCCAGTCGTGAGATATGGCGCTGGTATTCATATAAACGGGTTCAATCTGCGCTTGCACCGAGGACTTTAGATGCAGATACCCCCTTTCTTCTAGGGGATGCCCTTGGGGAGGCGTTGGCAAATGCTCAACCGATACCCCCTCAACATCGCTGTCAAAGAAGGGTATCACCTGCATAGCGTTGTCACAGTCTCGAACAACACCCAAAAGACCTGAGTCCCACGACGCCCATGACTGCATGGTCTCCTTTAGTTTCTTCAAGGTCCGTTTCAGTGCATGCATCCGTTCCGAGTTGGTATCCTGAGGTGCTCCACCACCATACTGCAAAGGCAGGGTTTCAATCTCAGTGATGTCAATGGTGTGTCCTTTCGAGACAAAACGCAGTACAAAACGGCGAACCCCAAAGGGACCACAAATACCAAACACAGCATCGTACACACCAGCCTGTTGCATGGCGTCTATCAACCGCTGTTCAAATGCATCTCCATGTATGGAAACCTGTTTACTCAGCCAGCCATCTGTTGCGTCCATACGCCCCCCATCAATAAAACCCATCCATCATTTACCAGTTGCCTTCTATAGACCATGTATCCAAATTAACCACGGGAAAGGAACCCATAGGAGCAGATATCTTCTGTTCACGTGGTGCAGTTCCTGGAATATCAGACCCTTTTTTATACTGTCCGGTATAGACTTGAGCCGGTTTAAAACGGGGTCTTTTCATCACACCGGTGTCCACACTGGTCTTGGGCCAGCACCACAGCCCGAACACCGTCTCTGTTGCAACCTGCTCTACGCCCTGTATCGCCTGGACATAGACCGACACGTCTCGTCGCCGTTCATCAAAAATGATGCAATCTCCTGCCCCCAACCCTTTGCGTTTTTCTTTCCCAAACAAGGATTCATCAAGGGTATAGGAACGCAACTGATCAGAGGCGACCAACGCCGTATTCTTGTTCACAACCAAGATAGAGTCTTCGTCTTGCGTCTGCTCCCAAATTTCTTTGAGTGTCCATGCAGGATGCTGCCACTCTGGATCTTCGACTGAAGCGGAGACAACCAGATTGTAATACCCTGACCACTCCATCCACCACCATCTAGACCACCCCAAAGAGCTGACGGCCAATGCAATCGGCAGGACCCATTTCCATCGACCAAGTCGTTCAACAGTGAGCCAACGCCCCACCCTCGCACCACCGATCACAATGGCGATGACCGCAAAAGCGACAGCGGGTGCCATGTGGTGACAATGCCCTGACCAGGAGCGATCGACACCGTGACCATCAGGAACGCTCATGTGTAAGATGCACAACGCAACGGCGGGAGCGCCAACCAATGGCGCAAACCAAGCGAGCATCCCCAGCGGAATAAAAACCAAAGCATAGAAACGAGTGTGGTATACCCAACCCTCTAAGAAAATACGTTTCTGCCCCAAGGAGCCCAGTGCATTTTGTAGAGGCATATCGTGCCCACCAGCGTCCAGCGGATGATAGGTTTGCGCCCACCACACGTAAAACCCAGCAATTCCCAGTACCACTGCCAAGTTGCGCAACTGTTGTTTCCACTGCCAAACCCCATCCAACATGGGTCTGGCCATAATGGCACAAAAAATCGCCATCGGTATGGTTTCTTCCCTTGGTGCAATCGCAAAGAGCGTACCCACAACCGCTGCAATCAACCACCCCGTTTCAAAAAAATTCCAAGCCCACACAATAAATGGCAAGGCAAAGCACAAGTCTTGATAGTCCTGCAGCGCGATCGCCATGGTGGCCGGCATGGTTAAATAGACCGCCCCTCCCCACAGGAATGCCCAGTGAGATTGAAAGTGACGTTTGGCGATCAACCCAGTCGGAATGGCACCCGATAAAATGCCCAAAATCATCAATTTAGAAAGCCACAACGCAGAGGGTTGCAATCCATACAACCAAGCAACAACCGGCAATGTCAAGGCTCTGTGTCCAGACCAGGTCCAAGCATCGTCATACCCGCGGTGAATTGTTTGAAACCAAGAACCTGTTTCAGCAAAATTTCGCATCAGTTGTTCATGCACAGCCATCGCATAGGGTTCAATCGTCTGCAAAGCAGAAATTCTAGCCCAAGAAGTCGAGACAGCAGTTGTGTAGAAGAACCACAACAACGGCACCAGTAGTACATAGGGAACGACAGCCCAGGATACTTTATTCTTGAGAAACTCCATGGGTACAGTCTAACGCAATTGTACGCGCTTAACAGTTCCGGTCCGATTCAAAACAAGTGCGTGTGATTTTCCTTTACAATGCGACCGTCGGGATAGAAAATGACGATGGGGAGATTGATCCTTCGGGCCATTCGAATTGTCATCCAAGTACCACTGCGCTGTTCTTCTCGATTACCCTTGGGCAACGCCAACAACATGTCACAGTTATTGACCATCGCTTGATTTCGGTCTTTATAGATCAACTCAGGCGCAACAAAGTCGGAAGAGCAAAAGGCACGATACGTTGAGTCTTTCGGTGGATGAATCCGAACAGAATACCCAAGAGAGACAGCTATGTGGTGTCCTTTTTCATCAGCCCCAACACAATCTCCATGACGAAAAACACCAAACCCCTCTGTCTTGTATAAAGCCAGATAATTTCCAAAGTTCTCCAGTTGCACATCGGTCAATTTGTTTATCTTTCGAGTTCCAGTCATTGCGATTGTTTTATTTGTCATGATGCTTGGTACCTCCGCATAGTGTCATTGTAGACGAGAATCAATGACAAGTTCGGATTCTAAATTGCTTAAAGCAATAAGTTATGTAAATAAACTTGGCGTTGGATATGCTGTCTCAACAAGCGTACAATTGTAGATTCTCAATCTCGAACGTACCGTTCTGCTTGGGAAGGTATTTTTTTACGATACGCATTGGGACCCAAATACCAGATGGTCAGTACATCCCCATCTATCAACACCGCAAAGTAATCATTTTGGCGTCGAATGCCCGGAATCGTTGACACAACGTTGGAAGCCACAACCTGCGCCCATGTTCCAGCATCATCTACAGTTGGTTGAAGTTTTTTTGGTAACGAAACCACCTCGTACTTGGCTGAAAATGATAAACTCTTGTCCATCACGCGCTTGTACCGACCTTTCGAGAAGCGCCACGTTTTGGGGAGTTCCAACGGCTCATACACAATGGGCACTTCCATGGGATATTCCACCCCTTTCTCATACAACAAATAACTGTCCAACACCCACTCCCCTTGTATACTTGAAGCCACTTTGGGCAAAGGTACGGGTTTGGTCGGTTCTTCGATTGTTTTTTCTTCGATGGGTGCTTCTTGCTCTTTGGGTTGAACTGTATCAGACGCCGGTGGTGGCTCCTCAACACGATGAGACACTTCCTTGACAACAGATTCGGTTTTCACCATCTCTGTTTTCGGCTTCTGAGCCACTGTAGTGACACTGCTTGAAGTCGGATTATTGGTCTTGGCAGGCTCTGAAACCACTTGTGGAGCCGGCTTGCTCGATTGTTTCTTCTGCACACGCTTGGGCGTTGATTTTTTGCTTGGAGGTGTAATTGAAACAGGCACCTCTACAACTTTGACCACCTCACGAATGGTTTCTTTCTCATGTATAACTGTCTGTTGAGTGGCAGCCTGTTCAAGCTGGACTTCCGACTCTGGAATAAAGTTCAACGAAAACCAAAGCCATTGGATGCCCCGCAACAAAAATATTCCGATGACCAGCACTCCGACAATCCGAATACCACGCTGAATCAACTGTCGACGCTCCTTCGATGCCCTTCTGTCACTGTCCGCTTTTTGTCGTCGTTGTTGTGCCTTCTTCTCTCTTTCCGAATGCAAATCGAGGATGGCCTGCTCGACGAATTGATCGGGAATGGACAGTTCTCGTCCCACCCGGCGAACCTCTTCGACAGAACTTCGATTCTGAGACCGATTGCGCTGACGCTCCGCTTCTAATCTGAGCTTTTCAGCCCGCTCAATTATATCTGGTATGTCTGCATTGTCGACATCACGACGCGCTTTCAGTCTTCTAGAAATGGACATCAATACAATATGCTCAACGCAACATCAACAGTCTAATAAGAACCGAGGGGCGACCACTTCACGAACCACCGTACTGCGACCGCTCAACTGAACCTCTTGGAGTTCATTCGCTGCGGTGACAATGTCTTCTTTGGTGAGGATGGTGGCTTCTTCAAGCGTCAAACACTGGGCAATTCCAGGAATGTCTTTTTGACCACAGGCCTTGGTTGGCAATCCAGGGAAGCGCTGTACGATCTGCCCTTGAATGGTGCGCACAAAACCAGAAAACTCTCGGTCTTCAGCCGCAACAATCAGTCGGCCCGTTCTCTGAACCGACTCTGAAATGCCATCCAAATCCGGTGGAACAAGGGTTCTCAAGTCCAATACCTCAGCATCAATGCCCTGTTTTTCCAACTCGGCAGCGGCATCCAATGCGGTCCAGACTGCGCGACCCCAAGCCACAATTGTAACGTCAGAACCAGAACGTCGCACCGCCAACTTCGAAAATGGCACCCGTACTGAATCGTCAATCTCAGGGATCCCACCTCGCATCACGAATTTTCGTAGTTTGGCGACTTCGTCTTTGTTCGTTGGCTCACCGGGAAATGCAGACCCTTTGTACTGACGGTACATCCACTTTGGCTCCAACACGATGACTGGGCCACGATACTCGGCTGCGGTCATCAACAAACCATACA
>CBFICN010000093.1:0-14756 GCA_965661045.1 uncultured Myxococcota bacterium | reverse complement strand
CCCTATGACAGAATTCGAATACAAAACGACGACAATGGGATTGTGACCTACATCAGTGGCACTGGAAATGCAGCCTTCAATCCCAAAACGGTCGCTGAAGTGATCTTTCAGCATCAAGACATCATTCCCACCTATATGTCTAGGCTCAAGGTGGGTGAATATCTGGGGCGAGGGGTGGATCAGTACAACGGACAAGCTTTTTCCGACATGTACTTCCTGGCTGACATCAAAATCTTTTATATGAGTGTCCCACTGCGAACCAACATGATTGCTTTGGGTGGCAATCGATTCTTGTGTCCGATTGAGCTGGTGACCAAAGACATGCTAGACGAAACTTTGTGGCGCAAGTATCAACAGTTCATGCAACAAAAAGAGACGGAGTTGCAAGGCGGTTGGACCATCTTTCCGGTTGTTCCGATGGAGTACTTGGTAGGGTATTATTTGGTTGAACCGGATGACGCTTTTGGAGCACGGGTGACAATGGTAACCCACATGAAATTCAAAGAAGATGTGAGTTGGATTGCAGATTGGGGATCAGAGTTGCCCATTGTGTTGCGTCAAGGAATGATTGCTGGGTTTATGGGGTCTGTCCACGCGTGTATTCACAGAATGAAAGAGCAATAGTAACAACCTGTGTGTGCATAAAATCTTGGCTGGGTGAATAATCGACAAGGTCAGTGCGTATACGTTAAGAGATAGAAAAGGAGAGCGAGATGAATCGACGCAATTTTTTACAAACGTTGGGGGCAACCACAGCTCTTGGAATGATACCAAGATTCGCTAGAGGTGGCGAAGTCAATTTCAAACTGCACAACAAAATCGGTCAAAAAGTCTTACTTGAGTCCTTGAACAATCCAAACTATTGGAATGGCGTCGATGTTGAACGACCGTCAGATCAGTTGTACGATGAATTTAAATTGAAGAAACTGGACTCGGGCTACTTAACGTTTGTCTCTGGTCATGGAAATCAAAATTACACCCGAGAGCAAGTTGTGCAGACGGTGTTGTACAACCAACACCACTTGCCCAAGCACATGTCTGGTGCCAAGAAAATGTCCTACTTTTCGGAAGGTGTAGACCCACACTTTGGTGTTCCGTATACGGATATGGTGTTCTTTGGAGACATGGACTTCTTTTATTGTGAGTACTTTCAACGAATGTACCGATATGATTTGGGGGAAGGGCGTACGATTTGTGCCTTTGAACGGGCGACAAAGACTTTTGTAAAGCCCGATCGCTGGGAGTTGTACGAAAAAACACGAAAGTCCACCATTGAGAGTTCGGATCTTCGCTGGCCAATTCTCAATGATGTTGTACCGGTTACAGATGTCTACGGCATGTACATCGTTGAGCCCGATGAAAAATACAGTACGAGGGTGACGTTGACTGCCAAGTTGCGTTTTGGTTCCGGAACAGGGTTGTTGGCACAGTGGGGCTCGGAGATACCATATTTAATTCGCTCAGGTACGTTGAACGGTTTCAATGCTTCTGTGACCGTGGCCAGATTATTGAAGGATGGAAAGTATAAAATGCGATGATGGTCATAAAATGACCGTAAATTTTGCAAATTCGGGTGCGTGTTCAGGTATACTAAACCATATACAGTGGTTGGAGGTACCATGGACAAATCATCCCATCATCAGGGGCGTTCGTCATTTATACAACGTAATTTTTTAGAGCAGGGATTGGTGCTCGGTGCTTCAATTCCCTTCGAACAATGGTTTGACTCTGCTGATCCATTCAAAGGATGGCAAGAGATCGTGTTTGAACTGGATGTCATGACCAACCGGATTGCCTTTAAGGGGGTGGATGTTTTTTGGGGGACCGCAACCCAAAAGAGGGTCTTGTTTGGTTCTGACTGTCGAGGGATTGATGCACATTTGGGTGAGCGTGATTTTTGGACATTGTTGTTGCCGTTTTGTGAGACTGTCTTGTCTTTGACGCAACATACAGATTTCGTTCCGATGATTCGAGTAGATTGTGTATCTGTTCAAGACAAATATCCACAGACTCACTTCTTTGAATTGCCCAGTTTTGATTATGTGTCCTTAACTTGGACACACCCCGTTTATTCACTTGCAACCCCAATAGCCATCGGAGCATAACAATGTTTGTATCAAACACCGATAAATCTGACCCAACCAAATCACCACGGTGGAGTCGAATCTCTCAACTGACACCTGTGCAAGAAACAGAACTGAAAAATATTACTGAACAGACAGCAGGTATGTCACTCTATGGAAATCGAGCTCGAACATCCGTTATGTTGCCACTTGAGTTGGCCAAAATCATTGCTGAAGAAGCAAAGCGTCGCAATTGCACTGTCAATCAGGTGATGGTAGATATGCTATACAAGCACAATGTAGAAAGTATGCATACTGTTGAAGATGTGATAAAACCCATGCCTCGAAGACACTCTACTGAGCACTGAGCACTGGTCATTTTGTTGACCACTCAAAGCTGAGATCGCATCATTCACCAGCGAAAGGAATGATTGCATGGATGGCGGTTTTACTCTCGGGTGGACTTTCGACGCATTAAACCATCGATCAAGAGTGCGGGAGAAAACTTGCCTTGACCGAGTTGTTGGATTGCCGACATCAAGGGAAGTTGAACTTGTAAATCTGCGTTTAAACGTTCGATCATTGCCAAGTAATTGAGAGCGACCGACGGCATGGCATTGCGATAGATGGTCTGTTGTCCGAGTTGGTAAAACTTGGATTCTTGAAACGTAGCGACGAGGTGTCCAATTCCAGCAATGCCGAGAAAACTGTGTTCATCCGCACCCATGGCGGCTCCAAGTCGAGAGCCTTCAATGAGTCCTCTAGATACAATGGCGCCTCGAGTGCCTCCGCCACATTGAAGGGCGTCGGCGATGCCCATTGCCAGTTGGATGATGGGAACGAAGGCATGCACCAAGTCGACACCGAGACAGTCTGAACTAAAATAGACTCGACAGATGTCTGAGTGCAATGTCTCCTGAGCCAAGTCGTTTACAGAATCGTATGCTGATGCAATGACCAGTGATGTGGGGGTTCGATCTTCGATCTCATCGGTGAGTAAAGCGCCACCAATGGAGCCTACGCGAATGGCTGGGGTTTGTGTCGACACAATGTCTCTGTTCCAAAGCAATGAGGCTGTGTCGAGTCCAGCTGGGACCAACACCTGATTGTGTGGACCCAACTGTGCCCGTTGAAGATCCGTTTCGAGACGTTCCTCTGCTGTAAAAATTAGAAGGTCTGCTTCTCTTGATAGAACCGGCCACTGTGGTGTACCAGAGAATCCCCGAATTTTATAGTTTGAACTGTCTTTCCCAATTTTGGGTGTGTGTCCTGCCTCGGCAATCAACGTCGCGATGGCTTTTGAGTTCGGGTTTTCACCAAATATACCGACAATCATGAAGATGCTCCTTCTAAGTACAATGGTAAGTGAGCCAAGCGGTTCCCGTAATAATAGGCGAGTTTGGCATTGAGCAAAATCTTGTCTCCCATCGGCAGGGCGGCTCTGTCTTTGTGAAACAGTGCAAACCGTTGATAGGCGATGTCCATGGTTCGCTCTATGTCAGATGGAAGGGCATGGGAAACTTTTAAAGCGTTCACTTGCTTTGTTAGGGTATGAACCGCAGCAACCAATTGAGCAATCGGTACCGTTCGTTCGGCTGTCGACAACAAAGCCAATTGATATACATCCAGTTTTGGGTGCCGTTGCTGAAGCAACAACCACGCTGCTCTCGCTACTAGGTGGGTGGGTAGAACGATGCTGTCGCGTTGATAGGCGGCGGTAATTGATGCAGCCAATCGCTTGGTGTACTGATGATCTCGTTGGGCGTCTTGAACGACGACACCAGAGCGATCACAAATATACTCTCTTCGGTCTATGGTATCTCCGGTAGGGCTGAGAGATACGCCGGATTCGTTGACCGGATTGCCAATACAGTCTAGTGGTGTGGAAAATCGGATGTAAATGCTGGCATCCAAGTTGAGGACTTTCCGAGCAAATGTGGCCATGGTACGTTTCTCTGAGAATTCGTCGTCAGAAATGATGTAGCGGGCTTTGCCTTTTTCTGCGAGGGCATCGTCAATCAGTGTTTCGGCTTCCAAGACCAAGGAGGAAGTAATCGTGCACGGAACAATCAATATGTCTTTTCCTGTGTTGTTGACGATGTTTTGTTGCCAAGCCTGTAAGGTGGTACCAAGCAATCCTTTCTTTACTTGTCGCTCGATGGAACCATCTCTGGAACGAGTACCCCCCGGGTAAAACAGGGAGTGGTGACCCAACTCTAAAATAATGGAAGAGTAAGTCTTTAAAACATCCTTATCCAGTTGATTCTTTTTGCGTCGATCGACCGTATAGGCACCCAATCGACTGAGGAAGAACGACATCAAAGGATTGGAAAACAAGTTGAGTCCCGCTCCATACAACACTGGCGGCAGTCCTACAGCTTGGAGGGCATATCCAATCAATGGAGAATCCAAATTGGATACGTGGGTGGGAGCAAACACCAATGTATGTTGTTCCGAGAGTTTCTTGAGGGTTTCAACTGGCCCTTGAATGATCATACGAGAGGCTGGATCGAAGTCTCCCCCAAATAAATGAAATGGTTGTGACGCTGTTAACAGTCTACTGAGCGCACTTGGTATGACTTTAGAGGCCAAGTCATACGTTTTATTGGAAAAGTGCGTGTGTATTTCTTCAACATACAAGTTGGTGAGGTTTAAAATGGAGGCGTGCATTTCACTCTTTGAACCATACAAAGCACGCGCGGCCGACGAAAGCATCGCTGAATATATTGGATTGTCTTCCTTTTCCATCCGCTTGCGTTCTTGATATACCGTATCTGCAAGGTAGGCGTAGGTGTCTGCAGTGGATAGGGGTGCGATGTGAGCCAATATTCGTTTGCGCAGCAGGGAAGAGATGGTTTGAGTCGCGGTGGCTTTCATTTAGAATTCCGTGTACAATCACTTAAGTTGGGAGTACTATGACTATATCACTGTTGCAAACCCTTGTTCTAGAGGCTTTACAGAAATGTCGTATTGAAGTGCATGTTCTCTTTGTCGGACATTTACGGATAGTCACCCTCGATCACGATTTGGATGTGTCGTTGCACAATCTGCACAAACAAGTGTTGGAGCAACCAGCGGAACAGTCTCAACGAATTGCCGAATTTGTGTCTAGGGTTGTCCAGTACCTCACGGACCTCAATCCACAGGGAAAGATATATCCGCGCCTTCTTTTGCGGTCAGACAACAAGTCGATGTCTCATCCGTGGACGCACCCACTTTGGGGAAGTGACCTGGAGATTTCACTGATTGAACACAGCAATGGACGACTGACCTTTCTGTCTCCCATGGCGGTGATTCAACGTCCAGGCGGTCTCAAGCAGGCTCAACTAGAGGCCTTGACCAATCTGGCCACCTTGATTCCACAGGTAGAACCTCATGAACTCAAGCCCGGTATTTTTCGTATTCACCATCCAGAAGTGTTGACCTCATCTTTGGTTATATTTTTGGACAAACTGTTGACTGTGGAGATGTCTTCCACCTGTTGGTTTGCGGTACCCAGTCGAGGCACATTGTGGTTTGGTTCAGTATCCTTAGAGCCTTGTTTGTTTGAAATTGAACAAGACTATCAGCGGGCGGCCCATTCCATCTCTCGAAATATTTATCAGTTGCCGGTTGGGGCAGTTGAACAGTTTCGTCATTCTTGGCAATGAGATTGGAGGTACGCTTGAAGTATCGATGTCAATGCTTCGTCTCCAAATGTGTTGACGGCTTTCTTAGGGCATTGTCGCCGTTGATTGAGGATGCGTTGGAAGATTTCTTTGGCGGTTTCTCGACAGCGTTTTGGATAGGGCAGTTGAGCACACTTTCGAATGTCCACCGTGTTCTTGTTGCGCAAAGCACATCGATGCAATAAATCGGCAACTCCTTTGTGATCGCTGTCTAACCCCAAGCGCTGAGCGTGACTCATCAAGGAGGGAACACCATGATAGCCCCCACACGTTTGTTGGAAAATGTGGGTTCGACAATCCCATTCAAACTCTCCAGCACCGGTGCACAGTTCTACCTTGTTGTATTGTTCGGCGAGTTTAAACATACATTCGTCACGGTCTGTATCCTGTAATTTTTCGCAGTATTCGACTTGTAATGGGTATGTGCTGGGTTGTGGCACAGTACTCCAGCACTGATTTTGTAGGTCTGTACTGGGAAGTGTGGGGCAGATTGTAGAGGCTTTTTCTGGGGTCGTAGCAACCGTTTCAATCAAGGCAACAGATTCAGACAGTGTGGGTGGTTGATTGCACGCCATGAGTCCACTTAGAGCCCATGTCATCCACACAGTGTTCAACACAATGTTCAATTGAAAGACAAGTGAAATTGTTTGAGCATGGCATCCAGCGCTTGCGCATCGGCGGGGTTGTGTTCTTTCGCCACTGTTTCTCGCAGTAGTTCATTTTGATGACGCACTTCTAGGTTTTCACTTTCGAAACTGGCGTATTGAGTCTGATCTGGATGCACGTCTTGACGGGGTGTTTCTGGTGTACGAATAGACTCTTGTTCCCGCAGTATTTCGAGGGCTTGTGTAGTCGGAAGAACGCCTTTTCTATCTGCAATGGGTTTGAGTTCCGAAACGCGTTTTGGAACCTCGGTGTAGGGTACGTCATTTGGTGTACTGTTGGGCGGTCGTTCTTGCGTCCGATTGGGTATGTACACAAAATCTGCGGGCGATTCTACCCTGCCGATGTCTTGTTGAGGGGCATTGGTTCGCGTTGGTGGCAATACGTAAGTTTTGTCTAAGTCTGTGTATTCAGTTTCTTTTTGAACCCATTTGTTCGGACCTTCATAAAACTCGACCAACTGTTCCTTGAGATTGCGGAGGGCGAGTGGAATGTTGGCTTCTTTCTTCTCTTCTACGGCGCTCGCCGCCGTTCCAATGGGGTTGTCTGGCATCGTAATGTCGAGTGTGGCCTCGCCCGATTGGGACATGGAGGGGCGCAAATTGCTGGACATTTCTTGGGCGACAGCATCGGGCTCGCTGAGCAAATTGATGTTGCTATTTTGTGCAGCAATGGAACTTGATGAGGAAGGTGTTAGGATTGCGTAGGCATCTAAGTGATCTGACTTTATCAATCGAGCCGCTGCAGTAGGGCCCAACTCAATCTTTGTAGTCGTTGGGTTGGCGACTTGTTGGGTACTGTTTCGATTGGCATCAATCTGCTCCATTGCGACGTTCATGTGGACCTTGCCCATGGCTTGGTGTAAAGCAGAGACGGCAGTGACTTTCATAGGGCAATCCAAGGGCGCAAAGGGATAGTGAATAGGGTCATAACGAACCATAAAAGTTCTATATTGTCATTGTAACACAGGGGTTTGCTCGGTGTGTGCCCAGACCACCACCAATGCGGAATAGTACAGTTTATTGCTCTGTTGTTGGTTTAACCGCCATCACCATGTGCTCGATGCGAATTGCGTTGCGCGCGTGATCGGGACGGTCCGCACTGGCTCGCGCAAAGATTTTCAATCCAGCCCTTTTCATTGCTTCTGTGGTTGGGTATAAAGCGTCGACCAACTTGCCGGCGACCAGTCCATCTCCAACAACAATGATCATGGCGCCACCAGATTCAAGAATGCTGGCTTGATTTCGGATCCACTGATCGGTGTCGTCCATCCACATTTTCAGGGCATCGGTTCGTCCCTTGGAACGGAAATTTCTTCGAGAACCAATTTCTTGTCCCAGACTGGCTTCTGGTTCTAGCCCCAACCACGCATATCGAAGTTGGTGCATGGGTAGATAGTCATACACTCCCGGATATGGAGGAGAGGTCAACACCAATCCGACTTTCTTCGGTGGCACAACATGTCGTGCATCTCCGTGAATCAATGTTGCGGGAGGCTCACTGGGCATTGTTTCCAGCATGCGGGCGAACTCTCTCGCTTTCTTGTGAAATAAAATGGCGGTACTTTGTGGGCGTCGCTGGTGCTTTTCCATTTTGTTTGAGGTGTCTGATTTTCGATAGGACACTTTAATTAAAATGGATGAGAATACGGCATTGAGTAACGGCTGAATTGACTCATCCTGTTCGAGAATACCATCCCGAATCCGACCCAGTTCTTGTGCTACATGGTGTTGATACCATTGCTTACAAATCTGTGGCACTTCGACATCAATTCTCAGTTTTGCTTTGTCGGCAATCTTTCTAGCGGCTCGACGCATCGGGGCAGCCAATTCTGGAGCGCTCAATCGAGCCTTGGCTACCAAATGGGCAATCGGAGAGATGTCGGATCCGTAGGCTTTTCGTCCAGCCAGTTTCGCTTCAATCAGCACCGTTCCACCACCACAAAACGGGTCGTGCACATCTCCCGTGGTGTGTGGCAAAATCAATCGAGCAGAGTCTGGGTGCATTCGAGCAGGGTACGTGTGGAATGGGTGTGTCGCGCGTTCCACGCGATCAGATGCAGCGAGAGCCGCGGCGAGTACTTCTGACATCTTTTCGTCACCATGTTTTCTGACAGAGGACGCTTCAACAGGACCAGACGATTTTTGACCGTCTGATTGGTGTTCTTTCAATCCAAAAGCCTCTAAGGTTTTTGCCATGTTTTTGAGTTCTAGAGGGTCTTTGTTTTGTCGTTTGGAGCGCTTGCCCATGGTATCACCTTTGTTCTTATTGTGTCACAACCTAGCCGATTTTATCGGATTGTGCTAGTTCATATCCAGCGATGATAGACCGAGTGGATGGAGGTGTCATGTTGTGGTTGTGGATTGGATGTGCCCATGTGGGAATCCCAATGCCAGGCAGTACACGTCATTTGACTAGCCGCATCGTAGAAGCGACTGAAATGACATCGACGGTTGAGACCATTGAGACTAAAAAGCCTATAGACACCAGTAGGGGAGACGCACTTGCGCTTGAAGCAGCCGGTTTAATCCGGAATACTGCGCTGTCTGTCAATGGAAACTCGGTCCGATATGATTGCAGTGGCTTTATTTTGGCCGCTCACCGCCTGAGCAATATTGAGTTGAGCGGCAATACCCGTTCCATGTTTGAGCAAGCAAAACAGGGGAGTGGCATCTTTTTGACCAATCCACTGCCGGGGGATGTTGTGTTCTTTGACAACACCTATGATAGGAATCGAAATGGTAAATTGGATGATGAGTTGAGTCACATTGCGATTGTCCAACACGTGGATGACGACCAAACTGTGCAAATGGTTCACTTGGGTGGTTCTGGGATTGTGTCTCTGACCATGAATTTACAGAGTCCAACTCAACACAAAGACCCAACAGGTAAATTGTTGAACAGTTATCTGCGAGTGAACAAGAGGGGGGAGACCAGCCCACGACTGACCGGACAACTTTTTCGAGGTTTTGCCAGATTTTGGTAACTAGAATACCCAGTTGAACAGACGACCGATTTTCAGGGCATACTCTTCACTGCTGGTGATGTACGAACCAAGCGGACACCGAATGACCCATAACTCGAAACCATGGTGTCGATGACTGTTCTGGTTGCATACATTCGGTAGCTGGTACGCAATTCATCTGCTGAGGAAAGCCAACTTCCCCCGCGCAATACTTTTTGTGCATTTTGCGCATTGCCGGTTGGGTCAACGCTGAGTCTGCGTTTTGAGTAGGGGCCATATCCATCCCAAACCCACTCCCAAACGTTGCCACTCATATCGCACAGCCCCAGATCGTTTGGTTGTTTTGTGCAAATGGTCCGTGTCCTCCCAGCACCTTCACCAACTTTCCGACCCAGTTTGTCTTGGGAGACCTTTTTGAATCCGCCATACCATGCGACTGTACTTGGAGTGTTGCTTCCCGCATACACCCATGTGTTGTCATTGCTTCGATCGGATACGGACTGGTTCTGACTTTTGGAAAATCGTCCTTCAGACTGTCCTGCTTTTCCACGTGCAGCATATTCCCATTCAGCTTCTGTGGGCAGTCGCCAACCAAGACAGTCGACCCCTTTGTCCCAAGTAACATTTAAGCCAGCAATGGTGTAACATTTCTCGAGTCCTTCATATTCAGAGAGTCTGTTGGCAAATGTGACGGCCTGTATCCAAGAAATGTTCTCTACTGGACAGTCACCGGTGCAGGTATTGAATTGTGAGGGCGAGACATTCATCACTTGACGATACAAATCTTGGGTGGCCTCATGTTTCATCATGTAGAAGCTGTTTGTGATTTTGACGCTGTGTGAAGGGAACTCATCGGCGATGCACTCGCTGGCATATTCTGTTGTACAGCCCATGTGAAATGCACCACTGGGAACCAATACTTGCTCAATATCATTGACGTTTTTGAACGGTTGTGCTTTCTGTTGCAGTTGTGCTGTGGGTGGAGTCCCAACCGAACTGTGTACACCTTGGCTGGGCACTTCAATTATCTGCGCTTCTGGAGTAAAGAAGGCTTTCACCACCAAGCCACCGATAAGAGCACCAATCGCCAAGCCAAAACTCAGCGTTGGAATCGGGCTACTTGCAGTTTGTGATACCTGTTGAACCACAGGAGGTCCTTGTAGCATCACATCGTCGTTATGATCCTCATCATCGTCTGCCAAGAAGTCGTTTTGTAAATTGGGAGCCGCTTGTGACAATTCGGCTTCTGTAGTGAATTGAGGTTCGTCCGCTTCTACTGGTTCAGATGCCATGTCGGCAAATATGGAATTGTTTTCCGCATCCAACACGCCCATGACACCACCACCGTACCCATCGATGGCCAGTCGAAACAGCAAAGGATTGAAATCGTTCGCCAATACATCGAAGGCTTCTTGTGGTAAAGAACTTGGGTGCAGGTAGACTTCTTCAAGCGTGATGGCATCGCCGTCATAGGAGGTGAACAGTTGGCTGCAAATATTCAATACCTCTTGCAGATCTCCCCAGATGTCCTCAGTGAAAGAGTCCGAGGCAATAATGCCCGTGATGATGTCTTCAGGGAGGTCACACAGCGCTCCCGCCAAACAAGCAGCTGCCGGAATGTCAAGCAACAACGCACCAATGATGGCATCGTTTTTGTTGCGGTATACACTCACGACGAAACTGGGCATGCTTTGTATATCAAAGACGCCGCCCCTTTTGACGGATACATCTAGAAAGAAGAGGTTGTGAAAAAACTCACTTAATTCTTCAACAGATTTTGTTCGAAATTGATTTTGTTCCAAAAGACGCCTCTAACAACAATGTTCAATAACGCTCTGACAGTAAACAGAGGTGAATCCCCAATGAGTTCAGTGTATCAAGTTTGTTTGTCAATAACCCATTGCTCTTGGTGTTTTCATGTGTTTCCAAAGAGCATTGTGTGGTGAAGGCCTCAACAATGAATCGTTATCCTTCCAGTAGGGGTTCCAATGTCCACTTGAGTTTGTCGACTGTGAAAGGTTTAGACAAAAAGAATAGTGCACCGGCTTCTTGGGCTTGCATGCGCATGTCTTGTGTAACTTGAGAAGTGATGAATCCAAGATTGACATCTGCATATTGTGTGTTGAGTTGACGCAACAATTGAATCCCACTCATTTCTGGCATGTTCCAATCTGACAGGATCAAGTGGGGCAGAAAAGTCTTGAACTTTTCCATTGCTTCAACCCCATTGGCGGCCTCATCGGCTTCAATGTTGGTAAACCCTGCTTGTCTAAGAGAGCGTCGAATCAATCTACGCATGGCTTTGCTGTCGTCTACGATGAGAATCTTAATTTTGGACATGTGTCTTCCGTGAATAAATGTGACCTGAATAACAATCGAGTATTCAGTTTTGCTGTGATTTGCAATGTTGATTCTAGGTTTCACTTCTTGACAACCGTATGCTGATAAAGTCTCTGTGGACTCTTCCAGATTGTGCTATTCTAGCGACAGGAGATTGTAATTATGAAAACACCATTGATATTGTTTCTGTTGCCTTGGGCCTGTCGAAATGAAATAAAAACACCTGTTGTAACGACTGAAGAGACAGAAGTGGTGTTGTTGGATTCGGACGGAGATGGTTTTTTTGAAGATGAAGACTGCGACGATTCGGATTCTTCCATCTATCCAAATGCTCCTGAGATTTGTGATGGCGTTGACAACAATTGCAATGCAGAGGTTGATGAAGGGGTCACGTTGGATTTGTATGTCGATGCGGACGGGGACGGCTTTGGAAACATTGACTTGCCGACCGTTGCCTGCGCTGTATCTGACGGTATGGTACCAAACGCCAATGACTGTGATGATGCTGATCCCACTGTTTTTCCTTCAGCACCTGAGATCTGCGATGACATTGACAATGACTGTGACGGCACGATCGATGAAGATATTTTGGGAACGTGGTATCGCGATGCGGATGGAGATGGCTTCGGCACAATAGAAGATGTAATCCAAGGGTGTTTTGAAGAAGGGTATTTGGACGTTGCTGGCGATTGTGATGATTCCAATCCTGAGGTGTCCCCTTTGGCAGAAGAGTCTTGTGATGAGGTGGACAATGACTGCGATGGTGAAGTCGATGAGGGGTTGTTGATTTCCGTTTTTGTTGATGCCGATGAAGATGGCTATGGCGATGATGCCAATATCATTGAAGTGTGTTCAGTGGAAGCTGGAATGGCGACGATTGGTGGTGACTGTGACGATATCAATGCCTTGATTTCTCCTGATGCAACAGAAACCTGCGATGGGTTGGACAATGATTGCGATGGAGATGTGGATGGCTCAAACGCGGTCGGAGCGCTGACTTGGTATCGGGATGCGGACACGGATGGGTTTGGAGATCCAAATGATTTTGTGCTTCATTGTGACCCACAGACTGGATACATCACGGACAACACCGACTGTGCACCAATGAACAACTCTCAGTATCCTGGCGCTCCCGAATATTGCAATGGGGCCGATGACAATTGTGATGGGGTGGTCGATGAGCAAGGTGCGATTGGATCCAGTACTTACTATCCAGACAACGATGGAGACGGATTTGGTGCCAACGCAAACTCGGTGTTGGCCTGTCAGCAACCGACGGGAACTGTAAACAACAACCTAGACTGTGTGGATTCCGATGCAACGATTTATCTGGGTGCGGCCGAAATTTGCGATGGTCAGGTAAATTCTTGTGGGAACCTGTTGTCATCGGTCGAGTCAGATGACGATGGTGACGGCTACGTAGAGTGCCTCATTGACCTCAATGGCTGGGATGGAGATGCCAGTGTGGTCGGTGGTTTGGACTGTGACGATGCTGAACAAACCGTGTTTCCAGGGGCGCCTGAGTTGTGCGACGGCTTGGCGAACACGTGTGACAACATCGTTCCAACCGATGAAATCGATGACGATGGAGATGGCTACGTAGAGTGCACAGTGACGACCCCTTGGTCTGGAGTGGTTGGTGGAGACGATTGTGATGACGGAAACCCCGTCGTTTCTCCCAGTACTGCAGAACTGTGTGATGGCATTGTCAATGTTTGTGGCAATGCACTGCCAGCCAATGAGATCGATGATGATGGGGACGGATATGTGGAATGCAACATTCATATGACCGGTTGGGTAGGGGATTCCAGTGTTGTGGATGGTGGTGACTGTGATGACTCCAATCCCAATACAGCGCCCAATATTGCGTATTTGGAAGGGAACTCCAGTGCCTGTATGACCGATGCAGATGGGGACGGCTTTGGGGCCATCGATGCAAGTGTGGGCTTTCAAGGCACCGATTGTGATGATAACAACGCCGGTTTAAATCCTGACTTGGGGTCTTGTGCTGAAGGATTAAGTTGTAAGGACATTTTGGACAATGGCGCGTCGCAGGGATCTGGTGTGTACTTGATTGACCCAGATGGTCCGCTGCAAGGAGTCGATGCATTTGAGGTGTATTGCGATATGACGCCGGGCGACGCTGGATGGACAGAAGTTCCTTATGCCGCTTCGTTGCAGTTTCAGAGACAATTCACCGGTGGAGACGCTCCGGCTGGCAGTGGATATTGGTTGCCCAATGATTTTCAACTGGAGTTGTCCGATCCTGAAATACAGGCGTTGAGAGCCGTATCTACGGAAGGCAAACAGGATTATGTTGGGTTGTGCAATGGTGTGATTCACCACTATTACATCAGTGGCAACAGTTATGCCTATGCTTTTGCTTTTGAACTCTTTGACGGCACCATTCTTGGTGGTGGTATCTCGATGGGTGGGGTGCAGCAGGTAACGGTTCTCCAAGACGGTTGTTCGACCAACGGTGGAGAAGGTGGAGCGATCAACAGTTCAACCATCTTTACCTTCGATACGCCAAGCGTCCCTGTAGTCAATGTTCGATGCCGAGACTGTGGTGACTCCAGTGAGTTCTTTGGTTCGCCTCTGACCACCAACTCTGCTTGGTTGCGCTAAACTTCCTTCCTGCTTCGCATCAACGTATAGAAGAGAACAGTGCGAAAATAGGGCATGGATGCTGTACAGTTCTCACTGAGTCAAATCTGAACCTTGTTTTCTGTGGGGCATGTACTACACTTTATACAATACTCGTATTTTGGAGGTCGTTGATGTTGTCGTTGGTGCTGTTGTTTGCTTGTGGAGAGGCGGAGAAAGAAGCTGAGATCGGATTTGGAGATTCGCTGAGCGAAGGGTGGAATAAAATCGTTCCAGGTGGTGACACCATGTGTTCACGAGGTTCCGAATTTGCCTTTGCAGTTCGCAAAGGGACCACCAACAAAATTGTCATCGACTTTGTGGGGGGAGGTGCTTGCTGGGATGAACTCACTTGTGGTTTTGCCGATGCAACCTTTACCGACAATGTCGATTGGATTGATGACATCGCTG
>CBFICN010000092.1:0-14799 GCA_965661045.1 uncultured Myxococcota bacterium | reverse complement strand
GTAGGTGTTGGCCAAGATGATTTGTGAATTGGTTTGGTTCAAATGTAAGGGACTGAGTCCACGAATTGCACCTTGTGTGCCCACTGGCATGAATACTGGTGTTTGAATTTTGCCGCGCAAGGTTTCAAGGGTACCGGCTCGGGCTGACTGATGTGTGGCTTCAACAGTAAACGGAAGTGGGTGCATGTTGCGTCCATGATTTGAGGATCCAGTGTGGTCGAATTTGTAACCCCTTGCCGGACCCTTTACGAATTTCTAGGTCGAACGCACACGGTTATGCTTGGTCTGCACTGCGAATTCTCTTTGTATGTGCGAAAGATTTTTCAATACGTTATTCATCAATACTTGTATCATTAAGATCGATGTGCTCAAGTTGGCGCAAGTGTACTGCAAAACCTTTGATGGGTACACACAACTGGTAAAACGAAACTGGTAAATATTATGGCAAAAATATCTCGTCCACAACGCATTTCTGAAAGTACCTACTTGTCTAAGTATTACACTGTTGAAGGACTCATTCGACTCGCGGAAAGTCGCATGTTCTACATCGTCAACGACTCTCGCCCAGATCGCCCACAGAAATATTGCTGGGCCTGTGGAACAGAGGATTCAAAAACATACGACACTGTGTGTGCAAACCCGAATTGTAAAGAAGAACTTCGATTGCACAAGTTTTTGGTGTCGGCCCGTTGGCAACCGATGCAAACACACAAGTTTATGGACTATTTTGAAATGGATTTGGAACATCCGGCCATACTTCAACCCTTTGATGTATTTGTTGAGCGTACCTCGATGATGGCAGTGTATACTTGGGATAATTTTGACTTTTTGATCGACCAGCCATCCCCACTGCCTCCGCAGAAGGTGCTCAAAATTACCCAAACGGCTTTGGGTGTGTTGGCCTTTTTGCACAATAAAGGTGTCGTGCTCGATGATGTTGGACTGCACAATTTCCTGTTGGATTCAGAGACTGGGGCAGTGTACTTTTTCGATCCCGTGATTCGAGAGATTTTTGATGGACCAGCGCCAGAAAATCAACGGGCTTTTGACATCGCGTGTTTGGCAAATACGTTGCGCAAACTCATTGGGGTTGAGCACGTTGAAATCCATAATTTCTTCGAAGCCGCTAGAGAACAGCGCTTTAAGAACACCTATGAAATGGGCAAGAAATTAGAGGGGTTGCTAGCCTTCTTTGACGGTGAAAAGGTGGACCCCAATGTGTCGGGCATCAGTGACGTAGGGTTGGTTCGAGTTCTCAATGAAGACAATTGGGGATGGTATCAACTCACAACACGAATCGGTTTGAACATTGTGGCAGATGGAATGGGTGGCCACGATGCGGGAGAGGTGGCGTCGTCAATGGCCGTGTCATTGCTCATTAAAGAATGTCGTCAGCGAATACAAGCTGGCAAAGAGTATACGATTGAAGAACTCGATGATATTTTGGCGCACTCATTTATGTTGTCGAACAACGGCATTAAAGACTACTCGGAGACCCGTGGTTCCGACATGGGTACAACCATGGTTGTTGCATTGGTCAAGGACAACGAGGAAGCCATCATTGCCAACGTTGGAGACTCCCGGGCGTATATCTTGCGCTCAGAGAAAATGAGTCAGGTATCGATCGACCACTCCTTGGTCCAAAGAATGGTTGAGCAGGGTCAGTTGACACCAGACGAAGCCCGTCACCATCCACATTCGAACATTTTGATGCGTACGGTTGGAACCGAGAGGGATGTGGCGGTGGATACATTTCGCGTCAAGATGAAGTCCAACGACGTCATTTTGCTTTGCTCTGATGGTCTGTGGGGTGAAACGGAAGATTTTGACATGCAAGAAGTGATGAACGCTCCGATTTCCTTACATGAAATGGCCAGTGATCTCATGATGCTTGCCCACAACGGTGGTGGAAAAGACAATGTAACCATCGTGTTGGTGCGCATTCCGTAACCTTGCTGACTTCATATACAATCACAGGACGAACCATGGTGAATGCAAAAACTCTAGTAATGGCAAGTGTCCTTTCCACAGGTTGTACTGTAAAAGTTGAAGATGTTGAGGTGGAGACGCTCAGTCAGTTTTGGAAAGCGGATACGACCATCACGATTGAGTCCAATCAAATGCAGCTCAATGAGGAATACTGGGTACAGCGGTATACGGTTCCGGACACCAATACGTTGTTTGAAGAGTGGGTTGCGATTGATGGAACCCTCACCACGTATGAGTATTCAGTTGACCTTTCAGAACAGACCTTTACCGTAGACATCTATATGAACGGTGACTTGGACGCCACTGGAGAAGGGGTGTTTGAATCGGAGGGGGGATACGATCCTGCCGACCCTTGGAATTGGTCTTATTTGGAGTACGGATTTACCCAATCCGATGGTGTATCTGTTGTAACGGTAGCCAACATCTCGGACGATTCAATTGAATACTCTCGCGTGGGCTACGGAATGTCCGGCGGAGCTGATTGGACGGTGGATGATCTGCTGACGGGTTTGGATGAAGATACTTGGAGAGAAACGCTCCCAGAGTGAGCCAGTCGTAAGTAGGGACTGTTGGTCAATATCAATGGGCGCACCGTATTGCCGTATTGAACCAGTGTTGAATGGTCTGTTCCGTAACTTACTGTTTGGAGAACACAAATGGGTAGATTACCTCATTTGACTGCTTTGGCTGAGGGTCGAACCTCAATCCTTGAATCTGTTGTAAGACACACTTTTCAACCAAAGGACTTTGGATACTGGATGAGGCGATACTGGTACTTGTGACTTCACCAGCCTTGTTCAGAGTGAATTTGACGTTGATATTCCCAGCCAGATTGGGTGACTTCCGACTTTCTTTCACGTAACAAGAGCGAAAGCGGGCCATGTTGCTTTTTATGGTCTGGTCAATGGAACCTTTGTCGAGTGCACTGGACAGCGTAGAATTGTCGAAAGACGTGTCTACTGTGGGATCTGCTTCCGCCACGGTGGTGATCTTTTTCGTGGAAGGGGGCGTCAGGACATCGGCACCCTCTAAACTGCCAATCACCAAAATTGGGGCGGCCCTGTCGGGAAGTGGATTGGGGATGAGTCTTATAGACTTTGGACTGGATTCGTCGATGGAGACTTGAGCCAGTACGGCAAATGTTTGCGCAGTTTTTCGAGTGTTGGGACCTTTGTCTAGCAAAAATGTTCGACCATCTTTGAGATGAATTTGCAATTCTTGAACGTGTCCCTCATATATGGGGATGTGCTTGAGTTTGGCGATGTCAGAGAACTGAATATCGGTGTGCCGAGGGGGGTCGGTTTCGAACCAAACCAGTTTGAACTGATTTTTACGGCTGTCCAACACAACTTTTGCAGGCCACAAGTCGACGTATTCCAATGCATACTCATTCTCAGGGGTACCGGTGTCATCAAAATTGAACTCTTTTGCTTCTACGGGGATGTGGCAAGCAAAAAGGGCAGACAGTATCCAAAACATCTCAACTCCACTGATCAATCTACACATTCATAACAACGATGTATAGAAAACTTTATTCAAAATCATCCAAATCTCTTCAAACCGAATTCTATCACAAATGGTCTTGCTTGAAGCGATTTAGTGTTTGGAAGAAAGCGAATCGTGCATTCAATTGGGAAATTCCCATTCAATCGGTTAAATGGACTCAGTATTTTTTGATGGTGAGTATGCAAGATTTCACAGTACTTGGGTTTTGGCGACCCACCCATTCACCCGTTTTCAGTGCTCAAGCGTTGGGCGCTGTGGCTGGACAGTTTCGAGAGCAAAGTATGGTGGTTCGTCATCCGACCGAACCGGCAGTGGGAATTGCTTTTGGTCCAGGAGAGTGGGTTCAAGAAGGAGCGGGGTATCCTGTGATATCAATTTTGCCACCGGCTTTTCCCGAGTGGTTGGGCTGTCGAACCTTTACAGAACGGCATGGATGTCGATTTGCTTACGTCTCTGGGGCAATGGCCAACGGAATTGCCACCACAGAACTGGTAGAGTCCATCGTCAACATGGGTGGAATGGGTTTTTTTGGCGCGGCAGGCTTATCAGTAGAGCGTGTTTCGACTGCCCTTGACAGACTGCAATCTGTCTTGCCGACCTCTCAATCTTGGGGGAGCAACCTCATTCATTCTCCCAACGAGCCACAGCTTGAAGCGGCGATCGCAGAACTGTACATTTCCAGAGGGGTTCGTCGAGTATCGGCGGCTGCGTACATGAAACTCAGTCCCTACATTTTGCGGTATGCACTGACAGGTCTTCATCAAGACCCACACACTGGAGAGATTCGACGTCAAAACTACGTGTTTGCCAAGGTTTCCCGTCCTGAGGTGGCTGCCCACTTTATGGCTCCTGCCCCGAAAGCCATGGTGGACGACTTATTGGCGAACGGTTGGATTACCGAGCAAGAGGCACGGTTGTCCCAGTACGTTTCAGTTGCTGAAGACATCATTGTGGAGTCTGACTCTGGCGGACATACCGACAATCAAGCCCTTTCGGCTTTGTTTCCAAGCATCGTGTTGCTGCGCAATCGCATCGTCAAGAAGTATGGATTGACGCGACCCATTCATCTGGGGGCAGCTGGTGGTCTGGGAGACCCTCAAGGTGTGGCTGCCGCATTTGCGATGGGGGCTGATTTTGTACTGACTGGCTCGGTCAACCAAGGGTGTGTAGAGTCTGGGTTGGATGCTTCTGGAAAGCGTTTGCTTGCACAGGTCAGTCTGGGAGATGTAACGATGGCCCCGGCGGCAGATATGTTTGAACTGGGCGTGGAAGTTCAAGTTTTGAAGCGTGGCTCGTTGTTTGCACAGCGCGCGCACAAACTGTACACACTGTACCGTCAGTACAATTCACTGTGGGATATTCCGGCTTCTGAACGACAGGGACTTGAGAAGAACATCTTGCGTCGGACACTTGAAGACTCGTGGTCGGACACCGAGCAGTATTGGCAACAGCGTGACCCCAATGAGGTTCGAAAAGCCCAGCAAGATCCCAAGCATCAAATGGCATTGGTCTTTCGATCGTATTTGGGATTGTCCAGTCGTTGGGCCATTCAAGGATTGTCTGAACGCAAACTGGACTATCAAATTTGGTGTGGACCGGCGATGGCGGCGTTCAATACGTGGGTGCAGGGAAGTTTCCTTGAAGACCCTTCAAACCGTCGCGCGGCACAGGTTGGATTGAACTTGCTTGAAGGGGCTTGTCAGGTTTTGAGAGCCCAGCAACTTCGGAGCAGTGGTGTGGCGATGCCAGCGTCTGCGTTTGTGACAACGCCAAAGTATTGGGCAGAACACTAAGATGTACATGGAGAACACTGTGAAAAGAACACCTGAAGCATCCACGCACAAACATGTGAAAGAGCCAATTGCGATCATTGGCCAAAGCGTATTGTTTCCTTCTTCTTATGACTCAACCGACTTTTGGAAGAATATTGTTGATGGCAAAGATTTGATTTCGGATGTTCCGGCATCGCATTGGTTGATTGAAGACTACTATGACTCAGATATCAAAGCGCCTGACAAAACCTATGGCAAGCGGGGTGGTTTTCTACCCTATGTTGACTTCGACTCTTTGGGGTGGGGTGTGCCACCTTCGATCATTGAAGCAACCGATAGCACTCAGTTGTTGGCGTTGATGGTTGCCAAGCAGTGTTTGGAGGATGCGGCACAAGGAACGATCGACGATTTGGATAAGAGCAACATGTCTGTCATTTTGGGTGTGACATCAGCACAGAAACTGCTTGGGCACATGACGGCACGACTGCAGCGACCCATTTGGGAAAATGCGATGCGCCAGGTGGGCTTGCCTGAAAGTGAGGTCCAGCAAGCAGCCCAACGAATCGCCGATCACTATGTGCCCTGGCAAGAGTCGACATTCCCAGGTCTGTTGGGCAATGTGGTGGCTGGTCGAATCGCCAACCGTCTGGATTTGGGTGGCACAAACTGTGTAACAGACGCCGCCTGTGCCTCTGCTTTTTCAGCCATCTCAATGGCGATCAATGAGCTCTATCTCGGCGATTCTGATGTGGTGATTGCTGGTGGTGCCGATACGATGAGTGACATCTTGATGCACATGTGTTTCTCAAAAACACCAGCCTTGTCAAAAACTGGAGACGTTCGACCATTCAGTGACCAAGCCGATGGCACACTGCTGGGAGAGGGGATAGCCCTGTTTGCCTTCAAGCGTTTGGCAGATGCCGAGCGCGATGGCGACCAGATCTATGGGGTGCTCAAGGGGCTGGGTTCGAGCAGTGATGGGCGGTCAAAGTCTGTCTATGCACCATTGGCGGAGGGGCAAGCCAAAGCCTATCGACGTGCATACGCCAATGCGGGTGTGGAGGCCAACACCATTGAACTGTTGGAAGCACACGGTACGGGCACCAAAGCGGGAGACGCGGCGGAATTTAAAGGCTTGCAGTCGGTCTTTTCAGATGCCGGTGCAGACATTCAGTCGATTGCACTGGGGTCGGTAAAGTCTCAAATCGGCCACACAAAGGCGACGGCTGGGGCGGCTGGTTTCTTCAAGGCCTTGATGGCACTGCGTTCTGGCATCCTGCCACCCACCATTAAAGTGGCTCAACCCAATCCAAATTTGAACATACAAGAAACTCCCTTGTACATCAACACAGAGTCTAGACCTTGGGTGCGCAGCAAAGACCACCCAAGAAGAGCAGGGGTGTCGGCATTTGGGTTTGGTGGTTCCAATTTTCACATTTTATTGGAAGAGTATCGTGGCCCCAATGCAGCCAAGCGCTTGCGCGTGTGGGAATGTGAACTATGCTTATACTCTGCTCAGAGTGTGGAAGAAATATCAGCCACGTTGTCGACTGTTCTGAATCGAGATTCGAAAGTTTCACTGTCGAGGCTTGCGTGGGAATCTCAGCAGAACTTTGATGCTTCTGCCCCGATTCGTTTGAGTCTGGTCTCTGCCAGTCGAGCGCAACTCATAGACCAGATCGCCACTGCCATCGATAAAGGCTTTGCGGAAGGGTACAGTTTGCCGTCTGGTGTGCATGTCGGCGTTGGACAGCCTTGGTCCGGTAAGAAGGCCTTTTTGTTCCCCGGTCAAGGTGCACAAACTGTCAACATGGGGTCCAAAGTGGCACAATCCTTGCCCCAAGCATTGGAGGTTTGGGACTTTTCTGCTGAGCTGGACAATCGAACAAACCGTGAGCCACTCCACAAAAAAGTGTTTCCCACACCAGCATTTTCGAAAGAAGAACGGGCTGAACAGCAGACTGAATTGACGAAAACGCAATGGGCACAGCCGGCGATCGGGGTTGCATCGATGGCCTTGTTGAATGTGTTGGACTCGATGGGGCTTCAAGCAGACTGTTGTGCAGGACATTCTTATGGTGAGTTGACAGCGCTGTACTATGCCAAGTCCTACAAAGCGCAACACTTTGTTCAAGTTTCTCAAAAGCGCGGTGAACTCATGAATGAGGCTGCCCGTTTGCCCGGTGCAATGACGGCCGTGAAGGCTTCCGCCAAGAAACTACAGCCCAAATTGGACGTTTGGAATGCTGAAGCCGGACTCGATGTGGTGATTGCCAATCACAACTCTCCAAAACAGTCGGTTCTTTCAGGAACTGTGGAAGACATTGAAAAGATTGAAAGCCTACTGTCTGATTCTGGGATGTTTGCACAGCGACTGGGAGTGGCGACGGCCTTTCATTCAAAAGTGGTCGCAGGTTCAGTCGCCCCATTTGAGCAGTATCTGTCGTCTTTGTCCTTGAGTGCCCCTAAGTGTCCTGTATATGCCAATCGAACTGCAAAGCCCTATGAAAGCAGCATTCCTGAGTTGATTTCGACGCTGTCTAAGCAAATTTCCAGTCCTGTACGCTTTGTAGAGACCATTGAAAATATGGCTGCCGATGGTGTGACACTCTTCGTGGAGGTAGGGCCCAGAAACATCCTTGGGAAACTGACAAAAAGCATTTTGCGCAAGAAACCGGTTCGCATCGTTTCATTGGATCGACCGGGTAAGTCTGATCTCTTTGGTTTACTGGACGGTTTGGGACAGTTGGCAAGTCTCGGTATACAGAGCGATTGGTCCGCTTTGTGGCAAGGATACGCAGAGCCCATCAACGTAGATGAACTGCCAAAGCCAAAGATGGCCATCTCCATCAATGGTGCCAATTACAACAAACCCTATCCGCCCAAAGAAGGTGCCAGTGGTAGAGCGAAGCCCAATCCAGAACGGGCAATCGTCCAGACAACGGCAGAGGTGAAGACCTCCAACCCTACTCCAAAGACGGTTTCCAACAATCCAGCTTCACCAAATCATTCTACTCATCAAGAATCGCCACAACGACAAGGAGCGACAATGTCCAATCCACAGTCCAATGAATGGCTGAGAGCCTTTCAGCAAGCGCAGCAACAAACCGCAGCGGCCCATTCAGCCTATCAACAGGCAATGTCCAACGCACACATCGCCTATTTGCAGGCAGCACAAGCCAGTTTAACAAGTTTGGCTGCACTGGCTGGTGGTCAACCGATACCGGCACCGTCCGTTCCTTCTTCGACGGTAACGCCAATGCCAGTGCCCACAATGTCTGCACCAACAATGTCCGCATCCATCCCACCTCCCGTAGCAGTGGCACCAATGCCCGCACCTTCGTTTGCACCCGTTGCGTCAAATCCGGCTTCTGCTCCGATGGTTGATACTACACCGGTGTCGCAGACGCCTCAGCCTTCTTTGGTATCCACACCAGCCTTTCAGCCTGTTCAGTCAGTTTCTACATCGCCTTCGTCTATTGGCTCAGTAGATGTGTTGTCTTTGTTGATGGACGTCGTGGCAGAAAAGACGGGTTATCCGTCAGATGCGTTGGACTTGTCGATGAGTCTAGAAGGCGACTTGGGCATTGACTCCATCAAACGTGTCGAGATTCTGAGTGCAGTTCAAGAAAAGGCACCTGAACTTCCTGAGGTGGACGGTTCTCAAATGGCGCAGTTACAAACTCTTGGTGAGATCGTTGAGTTTCTTGGTGGTGCAAACCAAGAGTCAATTAACCCAGGCTCTACCGACTCCATATCGCCTTCGTCTATTGGCTCAGTAGACGTGTTGTCTTTGTTGATGGACGTCGTGGCAGAAAAGACGGGTTATCCGTCAGATGCATTGGACTTGTCGATGAGTCTAGAAGGCGACTTGGGGATTGATTCCATCAAACGTGTCGAGATTCTGAGTGCAGTTCAAGAAAAGGCACCTGAACTTCCTGAGGTGGACGGTTCTCAAATGGCGCAATTACAAACTCTTGGTGAGATCGTTGGATTCTTGCAAGGAGAACACCGGGATTTTAGCCAAGCGGAGGCATCCGAGATGGGTGTCTCCGCGAATTCCAATGTTGACACATTTGGCACTAAAACACAAAATTCTCAACCCGTTCAGGTTGAAGAACGTGGCTCTTCAGTGGAAGACAGTACTTCGTTTGAATCGTTTGAAACCCTCTGGACTCCACCAGCCTCGCAAGATGTGCACCGTTGGATTGTACAAAATACGCCTCGCAGCGCATCAGGGTTGACCCATCCAGCATTGACGAATGGTCAGATAGCGTTGCTTGGAGATGAAGACCTCACCTCCGCTTTGGCGATTCAGTTGCAGAAGTCCGGTGTCAACGCCAGTGTGGTTGAAGCAAACGATGCCCCCTGGGATACAAACTTTATTGGGTTGGTTGATTTGCGTCCTTTGGAAGTTGAGTCGGTTGAACAGGCGATGAAGGCTTCTCAAGAGTGCTTTGAACTGGCGGCGAGTTTGGTTCAAGCCCATCCGACTTCCCCCAAAGTATTCATTCGGGTGACTGAACTCGGAGGGGATTTTGGATTTCAAAGTTTGACAAACCAGCAGGCTTTGGTCGCCGGTGGTGCTGGCGTGGTTCGTACAGCCCAGCAGGAGTGGAAGAACTCACACTGCAAAAACATTGACGTTCCGATGGACATACCAGTGAATCGACTCGCCCGCATGGTGGCAGAAGAAATCATGTTTGGTGGCATGGACATGGATGTTGCGCTGACCGTTGATGAGCACGCCACTGTCAAGAGAAGTGTGTTGGCGATGGTTGAAACTGAAGCGTCAGGCACACCAATTGAGTTTTTCGAGGACGACATCCTTGTTGTGTCGGGCGGAGCCAGAGGGGTCACCGCAGATTGCATCGTTCGATTGGCCGAGCGTCTTCAACAAAGATCGGCAACGATACCGACATTCGTGTTGTTGGGCAGAACCGTATTGTCCAAGGACCCACATCCCACATTGCAGACTCAACGAGAACTCATTGGGGCAGTGATTGCTGAGGCCAAGGCCGAGAACAAGATCATTAAACCGGCGGGTGCAACACGGGCTGCCAAGCGCATTTTGGCCTGTCGAGAGATTGAGGCAACCCTTCAACGCTTACGCTCTTTTGGCGCCAAAGCGCAGTACCACTCAGTGGATGTCAGTGATGCAGAGGCCGTGAGTGCGTTGTACCGTCAGTTAGACCAGAGTAAGATTGTTGGAATCGTACATGGTGCTGGTGTATTGGCAGACAAAAATATTGCAGACAAATCTGTTGATGACTTTGCGTGGGTCTATGATGTCAAAGTTCAAGGCATGGGTGCGTTGCTGACAGGGGTAGATGTAGGGCAGTTAAAAATGCTGGTCTTCTTTTCGTCTGTTGCTGCGCGTACTGGAAATGCAGGACAGTCTGACTATGCAGCAGCGAACGAAGTGCTCAATCGGGTAGCCCATTCGGTGAAACAACGACACCCAGAAGTATGTGTTCGGTCAATCGGTTGGGGACCGTGGCAAGGTGGAATGGTTTCGCCGGAGTTGCAGCGTCATTTTGAAGCACGCGGAATCGGATTAATTCCGATTCAGGCGGGTGCAGATGTGTTCGTTGATGAATTGACAGACGCTTCCTCGGTGGAAATTGTCGTCGGTGCCGATGCCGGGCTGGACGATGCACTGTTGTTGGAACGCGTTTCGATTGCACCGACAGTAGAGATGACGAAAGTGTTGCAAGGACATCGATTTCAAGCGAAGGTTCTGGTTCCGATGGTGCAGGTGTTGCAGTGGTTTTCACGATTTGGTCGCGTACTTGGCAAAGGCGGTCGGTTGCGGGACATCAACGTGTTCAACCCCCTACACTTATCGAATGCCAACAGTGGAATGCACATCGAAGAAAATGATGGTGTATTGCGCCTGTTCGACGCCAGTTCTAAGCCAGTCTACGGCGCCACCCTGACAGCACGCGCATTTCAGCAGGTGCGGATTCCTTTGGAAGAAGATTGGACTCGATTTATGGATGCATCTCAAATCTATGACGGCAAGGTTTTGTTTCATACAGATGGCTTCCAAGTACTCAATGAGGTTGGCGTATCTGATACTTCGGCCGTGGGTTCGATCCAGGTTTCGCACGAATGTCGCGAGATGTTGGAGATGGATGCGGGGTTACAGTTGGCTTTGTTGTGGATGGCACACTGTGTAGAAGCACGTTCGTTGCCCATGTCCATCGATGCCGTGCAGTGGTATGAGGACGCTCCTGTACGCCAGATTCGATTGGTGGGTCATGGGGTGCACAATCAAGTTGGCAAGTGTGACCTCTACTTTCTCGATGCGACTGACAAACTCGTTCTTCAAATGACTGGTGTGAAAGTGGTTGCCCTGAGTGGAGAGTTGGCGTGATCCCAATAGCCGTTGTTGGTCGATCCGGTATCTTCCCAAAATCACCGACTTTATCCGAATTCTGGGACAATATCGTTCACCAACGAGACATGACCAGCGAAGCCACGTTGGAGCGTTGGCGCTTGGATCCTCAAACAACGCTTGATCGCCCAATGGATGGCGTACGCTCTATTCGTGGTGGGTACGTATCGGATTTAAGCGTGTTGGAGGAATCTCTACTCCGGTTGTCAGCGGAGGAAGTCGAACAGGTTGATACGCTGCAGCGGTGGGTGTTGTCTACAGCCCTCGGTGCTTTACAAGACGGCGCAATGATTGATCGAACACGTACGGGGTTGATTTTGGGAAATCTTTCTTTTCCCAGTGACTCCATGACCCAATTGACCGAGGCCATGTGGTTTCCATCGATGTCGATCGCTCAAAACATTCATCCATCGCATCGCTTTATGTCTGGTCGACCCGCACTGCTGGCCAAAAAGGCGTTGGGGTTGGGTGGTCGTGCATGGGCGTTGGATTGTGCCTGTGCTTCTGGGTTGATTTCCATTCAACAGGGCTGTGAAGCATTGAACGCTGGACGAATGGACGCGGTGTTGGCTGGTGCCGTCAATCGAGCCGATGACCTGTTTATTCACATGGGGTTTACGGCTTTGAAAGCCTTGAGTCAAACGGGTCGATCTCAACCTTTTTCAGCCGATGCGGATGGATTGGTGCCGGCAGAAGGTGCTGGGTTTGTATTGCTCAAACGTTTGGACGACGCCGTCAAAGATGGAGATCCGATATTCGGAGTGATTCGTGGTGCGGGTGTATCCAACGATGGACGTGGCAAAGGGTTGTTGGTCCCTTCGAGTGATGGTCAGGTTCGTGCCATGCAGATGGCCTATGAGCGGGCTGGCATTTCACCCGATACGATTCAAATGGTGGAGTGTCACGCCACGGGAACCGTGATTGGCGATGGTACAGAGTTGAGGTCAATGGCGGCTGTGTTTAAGGATACGACACCGTGGATTGCCTCTCTCAAGGGCAACATGGGACACAGCATTACCGCTGCTGGTGTGGCGGGGGTCATCAAAACACTCGAATCTTTTCGCCACGATGTGATTCCAGGGCACCGTCCAGTGGCCAAGCAGAACACCACCATCAAGGAAACGCCGTTTCGACTGCTTCAAGAAAATACATCTTGGAGTCGCAGTCATCCTAAGAGAGCAGGGGTGTCTGCCTTTGGTTTTGGAGGAAACAACGCCCATTTGATTTTGGAAGATTGGAGTGACAATTTTGTTCCGTCGGAGTCTTCTTTGAGCGGTTCGGTCAACAACGCACCAGAAAGTAATATTGCCATTGTGGCCGCGGACGCAGCGGTTGGTGCCTGTGAAGATTTGGGGCAGTTGCGCAGGGCATTGGAAATTGGGAATTGGGCAGCCATTCAAGCGCCGATACAGCAAGTGACCCTAGATGGGTCATGGGTAAAGTTCCCACCCCGTGATCTTGAACAGGCTTTGCCACAGCAAAACCTACTTCTCCGATTGGCTCAGTCCTGTGGTCAACAAACGTCGTGGGATGCAACACGAACAGGGATTTGGGTCGGTATGGGTACCGATGTCAATGTCTGTCGATATGGCGCTCGGTGGCGGGTGGTTCGATGGGGAGAACAGTTGGGATTTACTGTGTCGAAAGATGTGTTGGACTCAATGATTGGCCCCTTGCAAAGTGCCGGCGTGTTGGGGTGTATGCCAAACATACCAGCCAACCGTTTGAATTCGCAGCTCAATTGTTTGGGGCCGAGCGGAACGGTGTCGGCAGAAGAAGGGTCTGGTTTGCGTGCTCTGTCCTTGGCGATGGAAGCATTGCACCGTCGAGAAGTGGATGTGGCCATTGTCGCAGCGGTAGATTGCGCCAACAACCCGTTGCACGTAGCCTGTAAGTCAATTGTGACCGCGAAATCCGTAGTGGGGTTGGATGGGGCCGCGATGCTTGTTCTGAAACGAAGGAATTCGATTGCTCCAAAAGAAGCGTTGGCAACCGTGTCAACCAGTCTAGAAGGGGCATTCAGCGTTGGCAGTGCATTGTCTCAATGTGGTGATGCCCATGCCGCACAGGGGTTGATTGAAGCCGCTCTGGGTGTCATTTCTGGAGAAACTGTTCGAGTAGAGAGTGAAACAATGGTGGGTGACAGTGAATCCATCTGTATTGCTTCTTTGACAGAACAAGCCCCAGCGCCCTTGGTGGTTGAACGTCCATTGATCATGCACACCGAGCTCTTTGTTCCACCAACATTGGGAGATCCAATGCAGAAAGCCCCATCGTTGCTATCCATTCGAGATTTGATTTCGCTGGATTCAGTGGGGCAATCTCAGGACGCAGTGTCTGAAACATCAGAATTGCACGTTCAGCGCACAGAGAACGTTGTAGAATCGAAACCTTCACAAACGCAGACAGTGGTCGTCAATACACATGAGAATCCAACTGATACGGAACCCTTTGAGGGCTTTGAACAACCAAGGGAGGATAGATTGGATCCAAGAACCTTATGGTGGCAAGAGTGGCAGCAGTTACAGCATCAACACCATCAATTTTTGACACAGCAGTCGGAATTGCACCAGCAGTTCTTACACTGGAACGCACAGATGAATCAGTTGTTGTTGCGACCAGGGGCTTCAGTTGATTTGAATCGAACGTCTTCTGTTGCCTTTTCTACACCGGTGTCCACACCCGTTTCCGAGTCAGCGACGAAAGTGCACCTGCAGACGGAATCCGTTGGAAGTCCAGTGCAATCGATATCTGAGCATAGAACCAAGTCCTCTACTGCCCCGACATCACCCATCTCAACCCCGATTGCTCCATCACCGTCAAAACCGACTGTACCCAACTTGCTATCTCACGATGTCGCGCCCACTGCACCACCGGCAACCGGAATGACATTGGACAAAGAGGGGCTCAAGGTTCATGCTTCTGGCAACATATCTGAAATCTATGGTCTGTTGTTCCAGGCCCAAGACCAATATGCGTTACAAACCCGAATGCCTGAGCCACCGTTGCTACTCGCGGATCGAATGACAGGGTTGGATGCTGAACCGGGATCGATGAAACTGGGAACCATTTGGACGGAGACCGACGTGGAGCCAGACTCTTGGTTCAACCACGTGGGACGGATGCCTGCAG
>CBFICN010000091.1:0-15007 GCA_965661045.1 uncultured Myxococcota bacterium | reverse complement strand
TGAATGTCATCCAGCCGTTTCCAGTTTGAGCCAGCGTGCGCAACATTCTTTTGTACAAGTCTCGAGCGTTGTACATTCTTTTGTACAAGTCTCGAGCGTTGATTTGCGTTTGATAGAGTTCTTTCTCTTCAGCCTCTGCGTAGGCTTTTTCAAACTCTTCACCATAGACATCTGGAAAGTTGGGCACAACCTTCGGATCGAACAGCGACCACATTTTGTCTTCTTGGACGCGCTTCATGAATAGGTCAGGTACCCAGTTTGCCAAGTTCAGATTGTATGTGCGTCGGGCTTCATCACCTGTATTGTCGCGCAACTCTAAGAACTCAAGGATGTCAGCGTGCCAAGTTTCGAGGTATACGCAGCAGGCCCCTTTGCGGCGTCCACCTTGGTTAACCGCTGCAACCGAAGCATCCAACGTGTTCAACCAAGGAATGATGCCGTTTGATAGGCCATTGGTCGAGCGGATGTGTGATCCACGAGAGCGAATGCGGCTGTAAGCCAATCCAATTCCACCACTGAACTTGGACAATTGAGCGATGTCAGCATACCGAGAATAGATGGTTGCCAGATTGTCTTCTGGAGAGTCCAACAGGAAACAAGAAGACAATTGCTGGTGGTTGGTACCGGCATTGAACAGTGTTGGAGAAGAGGTCAAGTATTCCAACCGAGAGAACAGGTCATACAATTCCAAGGCGTCACGAATGTCATCGGACACTGCACAGGCAACACGCATCAAGAAATACTGGGGTGTTTCCAGTACTTGACGGGTCGTTGGGTGCTTCAACAAATATCGATCGTAGACTGTACGCAAACCAAAGTAGTGAAACAAATTGTTTCGATCTGTATTGATGGCGTGGTTCAGTTTTCGCGAGTGCGTATGAACGAAATTTAAAAGTTTCTCATTGATGATGCCTTCTTCGTGTCCCTTTTCAACGGCTTGCGAAAAAGACCAAATGTTTTGGTTGTTGACTTCTTTTTCGATGTAATTGCTCAGCAAACGTGCAGCTAAGAAAGAGTATTCCGGCTCTTCTGCCATGAATGATGCGGCCGTTTGAATAGACAAATTGTCCAATTCCTGTGTGGTGGCACCATCGTACAAACCAGAAATGGTTTTGGTCGCTACACGAAGAGTGTCTACATTGTTGAGTCCTTCACAGCAGCGATCGATCGCGTATACAATTTTGTTGAGATCAACGCTTTCGTAGTCTCCATTTCGTTTGAGAACACGCATCTGGGTGTGTGTGTTGCTTCGTTTGGATGGGGGTGGCGTTGTGGTTTTGGGATTTAGGGTGTTGTTTTCCATGTTGATTGGGTCCATGTCAGGTGTGGGAGTTGGAAGAAAAAGACAAAAGGGTGGGACTGAACTCACTGTTGGCTCGAAACACCGATGTTTCACCTAAGTGGGTCAGTAAAGAAAAGAGGTCAAAAAGCACAACTCACAACGCAATGTGAGCAGGGATGGCTTTTAAGGACCATTTTGGAAGTGGTAGGGAAGGATCAAGAGAGCATAGATCATTCTCTAAGGACTTTTCAACAATATGAGATTTTGGTCTGAGGGTCAAATGAAATATAGTGGGATTCGACACCAGATTGGACAAATCTAACAGGGGTATCGGCATATATTTTTTTTAAAAAAAATTTTGACTCTAATCATTTGAATTGACGCGGTGTGGTTCAATCGATTGTTAACCAAAAAGTGTCCGAAATATAGGCTCTATTGTCTATTTTTCCAAAGTCGAAATCGACTTGGTGAAGTCTTGGTAAAGTTGGTGGCGGCATCATCTAAAGCACGCAAAAACTGATCGGCGGAGGCTCGGTATCCTTTGGCTGTAAAATGGATCAAGTCATTGCTGGCCAATCTGGGGTCGGTATGTTTCCAAGCCACCATGGAGCCTGCCCCACCAGTTGCTTGTTGCCAATCCCAAAAGACACACCCGAATTCAGGCGCCACAGAGCGCTGTACAGAGGCGACCATTTGTGTGCGTTCCCATACTTCGTACCGTCCATTGCGAATCTCCGAGCCTCTGTCACTGGGTCCAACCAGAATACAAGCACTGTTTGGCTGAGCACGCTGTACCCTTTGCAGAACCAATCGCAAATCACTTTCGTATTGTTCCATTGAGTAATCTGAGTCGTTGGCTTCATTGGTTCCATACGCCAATACGACGATGCTTGGACTCAACGTTGAGAGCATGTCTCGAAAAATGGTTTCATCCCACTTCAACCACGTTTTGGCTTGTCTACCACGAATTCCAATGGCATCTACAACCGCTCCTGGACCATCGTTTTCCAAGGACATCCCAAAAATTCGAACTTCTCCATCTCCAGATGGGGACAGTGTGATGCGGTGTCCGTTCTGTGGAACCTCAAGGATTGTGTGTATGAGTTCTGTGTTTTCTCGATTTGTTGGCAATAAAAATGGATCTGTGCGGTCGACTTGAGCCAACAGTGAGCCTCCACCAAATTGACCCAAGGTGAAGATGTGAGCCTTAGAAAATTGTCGACCGTGTGGGTTTTGATGGGTGCTTTCTGCCCAGGCAAAATCTCCAGGGTTGGAACTGGCAACACTCATTCCCAAACCGTAATAGGCATCCCCATGTCCCTCTTCTTTGCCTACATAGTCTCGTTTCCAATCGCCATCAGAGCACAGATTGATGTCGTGTCCCCTGCTTCCTTTTGCCATGGCAACTGGCATAACAAAGCCATGTCCACCATCTCCATATCGAGCCTGCAACACCCGGCGAATTTGTCCCGTCCAAAAATCACCGGCTGTGTGAGAAGCACCAAAGAACGTCAAGCGAATCCGTTCACCTCTGTCTGCATTTCGCAGAACTTCACCAACCCTGGCTATGTCTTCTGGATAGCCTTCAAAGGGCTGAAAGATCAACTCTTGGGGCAAAAAGTCTCGCACTGAGATTCTTTTTCCACGCAAGGTGATTTTCGGAAGCTGCGTCACTGCTTCGGCGATCAGTGGCTCTGGTAGTGGCAGGGGTTCCGATGGTAGAGGTGGTACAGGGATAGAATCCACATAGACCAGTCCATTCTCTTTTGCGTCGGTGCACGTTTGTGCGGGAAGTTCACTTGGTAGATCAAACAGTCTTCCGACCTGACTTTGAAACCCCACCATCAAAAATAGGGAGACTCCCAGTAATACTCTCAAACACAGCGGATTCATTCTACGGTTCACAGTGTGCACACATCCTCGTCATTTAGAGCGTTGAGCATCAGTTCATAGGTAGAAGGTTCGGGGTTGTCACACTCAAAGTGCCAGAGGTCGCCAGTAGGGTCAGCGACAGACTCTTCTGGTGTCCAAAATACTTCTGGATTGTCTATTCTCCACAAATCGTACTCCCGCAGTAGTACATCTGCCAACGTGTCACCAATGCGTTTTCTTCCACGACCCGTAAGGTGTGCCAAGTCAGGCGACGCCAAGGCAGGGGTGTGGGACAGCCACTCTTTAAAGGCATTGTTTCCACCCATGGCCGCCCGAGCATCCCAGTATGCACAGCCTTCTTCTTCAGCCACTTCACGTTGGAATCGAATTAGTTTGTCGAGGGTTGGTTTCGAAACAATTTTCCCATTTTCACGTGTGGCTTGATCAAGCGGACCAATCAAGAGACAGGATGCTTGAGGAGCTCCATCTTTGAGGTTGCGGACGACCTTTCGGTAATATTTTTTGTAACTTTTTCCCGTTGAGGATTTGAGTGATGGGTATCCGAGTTCGTTTCCACCTGTCCAATAGACCAACAACGAGGGGTCACGCGCCGCAATTTGATTGCTCAAGTGGGCATCGTGCTGTTTTTGCATCGATGAGATGCTAGAGCCTGCCACGCCAAATGTTTCCCAAGTCACGCCGGGAGCGTCCACTTCCAAAGCCACACCGTAAATTACAACGTCCTTGTTTTGGGCTTCCAGATAAACATATGGGTCGCCGTCGGGAACGATCAGTTCGTAATACGCATCCGAGATGTTGTCTGCCTTGGTGGAGATGCTTCGAGATTTGCTTTGAGTGGACAGGGTTAAGTCTCCTCCTTCGGGTGCTCTTTGATAGAACACTTGAAAGCGGTGAAGGTTTTGACGCGCATCGTCGATCTCTACACCACCGAGAGTGGAACGTGCTCCGGGATGGGCGATGGAAACGGTGCCTGCCAAACCATACCGCGAATCGTTGGCACCACCGTGAACGATATTTTTGGCAGACCATGACCCTTCAGTCTTTCGAACAATGTCGCGTCGGAACGCCCACCGCCGGTCCACTTTTGCAGCCAAAAATCCAGGGCCAGAATCTCCAAATCGATCCTGCATTCTGCCACGCACATCCTTGATGATGCCATCGCTGGCAATGGTAGAATCTCCCCACACCAAGGCTCGAGCAACTTGGTCGGTACCGTCTTCGATGAGGCTGAGTTTGGAAAAGTACTTGTCTAGAGAACCTTTGGGTACATGTAAGCGTTCCGGTTGAGCTGGACTTCGTGGCTCCAATGGCTCTAGGTGATCTTCTTTGGGCACCACAATGGCAATCTCATTGATGGCACTGAGGGCTTCTTCATCCTGCACCGCTTCTTTCAAAAGATCGTCTTCGGTAGGCGTCATATTGTCTACAAGACCTTCTTGAATTGAGCCGTTTTCCAATCCACTTTTTAAACTGGTGCCTGCGCTGAGTGTAATCTCTTCTAAGGTGGTTTCATCGACGGCGACCAACGCACCACTAGAATCTTCTGTCATCTTTTGTTGCTGTGTCCACAGTCCAATCAATGGAGGGGCTTCATTGGATGTCCAAGGTCGATAATCGGCCAATGCTGGTGAGGTGTATGGAACGAGAGCCATCGTGAAGATCGACAAACAGAACACCGCCATTTGACGGAGCTCCGTTTGATGGGTTTGAAATCGAGAATCGTTGGCTGCTAGACTCTGTGTGAGTTCAAGGGCCGCGGTTTCTTCTATTTCAACCAAGGCACTGGGCAATACAATGGTCTGTTCTGCGGCGGTATCTTCCGCTTGCTCTGTTTGAGTAGGCAGTGGAAGGGCTTCAATGACCACCGTCGCTTCAGTTGAAAGATTGGTGTCGTCTGGAGTCTGTGTTGAAACAGTATTTGTTTCTACGTTTGTTTCGATGTTGATGTCCTTGTTTGTTCCTTTCTCGTCAAACTGTTCTTGAACCACCTCTGTGGCCTCTGTCATGACCATTTCTGTTTCTTCGTTGTCCTCTTGCTCATAAAGGTTGATTTCCTGAATTGACAGGGCAACTTTTGTGGACTCTGGAATGTGTACAACTGGTTCTCGATTGTCAGTAGGGCTGTCAGATGGATCTGAAAAATCTGTTTCTGGGTTGGATATCCATTCTCCCTTGGGTTTGGGTAAGGATATTTTTGAAGAAGACTTTTTGGAAGGAGAGGGATTGTTCCAAATGATTTTCATGACGACATCCGGTCTTAAAATTCATAGTAGGCAAAGGCGATGGGGGCATTTTTGGTCAGTTGCCAACACAGCAGTGTGCTGACGGCGACCACCAAAGCTTTTGCGGGGGTGGGGAGGGAGATGAAGAGGGATTTTATGCGTTCATCGGTCCATTCACGGGGAGTGAAATGCCACGCATAGCCAAGTGCGAGAACCGCAAACGGCAGAGGAGAGTAGAAACGGGGCAGGACCCACTCTAGGTCACCAAGACCCAAGAAGTAGTCCCACGCATCGACAATGCTTTTGGTTCCAAACAAGATACGGGCCACGACCACGAAGTGAAAGGTCAATAGAAAACGCCAAAACCAAGACAGTCTGTTGTCAAAGGCTTGTCCAGGCATGCGTCCCGTAATCTTTCGTTGCCATCGGTTGAATGCGACAGCGGAGCCATGTAGGGTTCCATAGATGACGAAATTCCATGAAGCACCGTGCCAAATACCAATGACGACCATTGTGATGATGATGTTTCGGTAGGCTTTCCAGGCTTTGTCAGTGCGGGTGCCACCCAAAGGAAAGTAAATGTAATCTCGAACCCAATTGCTCAGTGTAATGTGCCATTTGCGCCAAAATTCAGCGACAGAGGACGCTTGATAGGGTCGGTTGAAGTTTTCTGGTAGGGTGATGCCAAACAGTTTGGCAGAGCCAATTGCAATATCGGTGTAGGCTGAAAAATCGTAATAAATCCAAATTGTGTAGGCGTACAGAGCAACCCAAAGTTCTACACCACGATAGGTCATCGGGTCGGCAAAGGTTTGTTCAATGATGCTGTGGTACAGTAAATCGGCGAACACCAATTTCTTGACCAATCCTTTGGTGATTCGAAACAGCGCTTCACCCAAATCGTCTTTCTGTAACAGCAGTGGTTTCTTTAGTTGTGGCAGCAGTTCATGTTGTCGAACAATGGGACCGGCGATCAGTTGAGGAAAGAACGCCAAAAATGAGATGAACCGCCAAGGATTGTCTTCTTCTGCGCCATTTTTACGGACGTCAACGAGGTAGGAAGCCGCTTGAAATGTGAAGAAGGAAATTCCCACAGGAAGGATGATGTTGTAATCTGCACGCCTTGGAAGGGTCAGTTCCACACCCAGCCATGCTGCGATTGCAACGATCGTTTCAACAACCCAGTCCCAATATTTAAAAATGGCGAGGGGTACAAACAGTGTTGTGAGGGCAATTCCGAATTGCCAACGTGGTGCATCTGGTCTTCTAGCATGACTGAAAAATCGACCCAGACCCCATGCCAGAAGGGCAACTCCGACCAGGAGGGGGACGTAATTAACATTCCAAGAACCATAAAAAACAATCGATGCCGCACCCAAAATATGGAGGCGATAGCGGTATGGTGAAGACCAGTACATCCCAACAATGAGGATGAGAAATATGGCATAATGAAGAGTTTGGAAAAGCATGCAATGGTTCCTTTTCTGATTGTACCATTGACGCGTCAATACTTCAAATTTATTTTCTCTCTATCCACCATTGGTCTAGCCACAACGCATCCAATCCAGAAGCCTCAAAGGCTCGAATTGCATCTGTTGCAGTACAGACAATCGGTTCTTCGTGTCGATTGAAGGATGTGTTGATGAGTGCGGGTTCTCCAGTATGGTCTTCAAATTCTTTGAGCAACTGCCACAGCGTTGGCTGTCGTTCTTTGTGAACAAGCTGAGGGCGTAGACTGTTGTCTACATGTACGACAGCAGGACATTTTTCGGTAAAATTCGCTTTTGCTTGAACGGTGATGGTCATCCAGTCCATTGCCGTCCAAGAACTGGACGGTATATTCAGCCAAGAACTGGCGTTTTCAAATCGCATAACGGGTGCAAAGGGCATAATATCACTGCGATTGAGCAGTGAATTGAGCTTTTGATGGATGCTTGGGTCTCGAGCGGAACACAGAATCGATCGATTCCCCAACGCTCTGGGTCCATACTCCATCCTGCCGGCTGCTCGAGCAATGATTTTGCCTGCTTTCAACGCGGTCACCGCCTTGTCAATCAGTTCAGATTCGGTATGGTGAGAAACGTTGTATGTAGACAACTTCTGTAGAGAAAAGTTCTGTGGAGAACAGTCAATTTTGGGACCCCAGTATACACTTGGTATTTTTGATACTTCTGATGGACTCCAGTCAAAGTGTGATTGTCCACAAAGGTACGCCGCACCGACTGCCAATCCTGCATCGCCCATGTTTGGAAAAACAAAGAGGTCTGGTGGTTTCAGTTGCGTCGATATCTGGGCGTTCAATGCCACATTGGCCATCAAGCCCCCTGCCATCACCAAGGGGCGATTGCCAAATTGAACTTGTGCCCACCGTACAATCCCGATGATTTCTTCTTCAATTCCTTTCTGTAACCAAGCCGCAATGTCTTCTGGACTGTATTGATTCAACCGTTTAAGCCAGTCGTACAGTGGAAAGTCGGTCGAGAGTCGACGGTGTGGAAAGGGACCGATGAATGGAAACGAAACATCAATGTGATCAGCATTTCCACGGGCGGACAACCCAGTAATTTTGCCTTCGTGTCGAAATGGCTTGTAGCCAAGATAGCCAGTGATGGACGCGTAGAACAATCCAAGCGAATGTGGAAACGGGATGTTTAGACAATTTGTTAACAACAGATGTTTCGATTGTGTTGACGTTTCTGTTTTCCAAATGCTCAGTGCCAACCCATCTCCAACCCCATCGGCAACCAGGGTGAGGGCATCTGTGTGTCCAGAAGCAAACAGCGCACTTGCCGCATGACTTTTGTGGTGCTCGTAAATATCGAGAGGGGGTAATGTTTCGGTAAGTCTAATCGAAAGTTGTCGACGCAGTCCAGTGTGTACACACCGTTTATACAGTTTCCAAGCGAGATTGGACTTTGGGATCATTTTGGGAAATGGGCTGCGGAATTGAATCCAGTTGCTCCACCATTTGTCTGGTGCATAGAACTGATTGTTGTCGAGTTTCCAATTTGATTGTTGTGATCGAAAAAGTCTCAGTACAGGGTTTGGATTGATCCATCCAGCCATGGCGATTCGATCGATGTCAGACCAAGAGAGGTCAGAGTGTTTCAAACACCAGTTCACTGAATGGGTGGGAAAACCACCTTGGCCTTTTTTTCTGGTCCAACGTTCTTCATCACAGGCAGCGATGACTCGACCATCTTGTACAATACAAGCGCCTGCATCGTGGGTGCCGTCGAATATTCCTAAGATGATACTCATGATTTGGACACCGTACACAGGGCGTATCGATACGGAACTCTCAGCCAACGCCTTTCGATGTGCATCGTGGGAGAGGTGGGAAACAGGCTTGACAGGTCTTGGGGAGAACGAATGTGGTCCCCTCGGTCAATCCAATAAAAGAATCGTTCTATCGCGCCAGCATCCTGTTCAAGGCATCCATCCAAGGTAATGAGGGTTCCCGTTTCGTGTAGCGTAGAAAGACTTTTTTGAACAACCCTTTTTGCTTCATCGGTGGGTAGGTGATGCAGCAACCCCAATAAACTGACAACTTGCACCGTTGGTTCTGTTGCAAGGACAGACCAATCCACCGCATGCCAATCGCAGCATTGAAACTGTGTGTTTGGCCGATGTCGGTATCGCTTGCGCGCAAACTCTATGTAGCGTGGGTTTTGATCAACCCCCAAATAGGCAATGTGGGCAGGCAAATATTGTAGGACTTCTGCGGTACCACAGCCCACGTCCAACCACAAATGGGATGGTTTCCACGCTTTCATAAAAGGCGTACAATGGTCGACAAAACCATGCCACACCCGTTGAGAACCAACTGCCGCTTGGATTGTGTTGTAGAAGCTTGCCCGTTTGGCAAGTCGCTGTAGGGGCCTGTGCCACATCGTTCAGCATCCAGTGTGAAAGAGTGTAATTGGATAGTCCATTTTGCAACCGGACTCAAGTTCGCATTTTGTTGATGGTGTATCGGGTCGCGATCGCACAGAAAATTAGAATGTCGAAACTTTGTAAAGGATCTGTGTCAATTGAGGCCGCTGTTTAAATCCATAAAATGGATGGGGTATACTAACAGAGTATTGACTTTACATTTCTTGGGAGAAGACATGAGATTTACACCATTGCTCGTTTTACTTGTTGGATGTACCGTTGGCCTTGTAGATGAGACCAAACCGATTGAAGCGTACGATACAGCTGTTGCAGATACTGCAGAGGACGTAGATGCTGAAGAAACAGATACAGAGGATTCAGGTCCAGACATTGATGAAAATGCAGAGAACCCTTGGAACGGAGAGTGTGGAGACAACTTAGACAACGACGGTGATGGCAAAGTCGACTGCAATGATCCCGACTGTGTCGCGGCTCCAGAGTGCAACCAATCTGCAGACGGCGATACCGATGGCGATGGGTTTAAAGATGACGTGGACTGTGACCCATACAATCCCTATGTGAATCCGGGTGCTCAAGAAGTTGACAACAATGGAATCGATGATGACTGTGATGGGGTTGTCGACAGTGGCACATCCACTGGCGGTGGCGGTACTGGCGGTGGTGGGAATCCACAGACCGGCACCGTGTGTTCCGATACTTGTACGGATGGGTTTGGCAATATTCTCTACGGTGCCAACGATGGAACTTGTCAAGATGGTGGGTTTGGAGACTTTATTTCACTCGGTCTTGGCATGAGTGCTTGTGCTTTTGGTACGGACTGTTCAGACTGTGGTGTTCGTGTGGATGCCGATGGTGACTTTCACGAAGACGACCCACTCGGGTTGGGCTTGGCATTGTACAGTGACTGTGACGACTCAGATCCCACCATCAACTCCAGTGCCACAGACATTCCCGGTGACGGAATCGATCAAGACTGTGATGGTTCTGATGCCAGTACCGGTGGCGGTGGTTCAAGTACCCCAACGACAGAGTCTGACTGTTCAGATGGGGTGGATGAAGACCAAGATGGGTTGACCGACTGTGATGACTTGGACTGTTTGTCTGATCCGGCTTGCCAGTCCTCAGGTGGAAGTGGAGGTAGCGGCGGTAGCACCGGTGGGTGTTCGAGCACTGAAGTAGAGGATTGCAACGGAAACTGTGCCCCCGCATACTGGGTGGGTGACGGTTCTTGTGACGATGGTGCTTACAACTACTCGGGCAATCAAATTGATTTGGACTGTGCACTTCACAATTACGACGATGGAGACTGTGCTGGTTCTACGGGTGGTACTGAAACAGATTGTTCAGATGGTCAGGACGACGATCAGGATGGTTTTATCGACTGCAATGATTCTGACTGCTCAACCGATCCCGCTTGTCAAAACTCGAGTTCAAATTGTGGTGCCAACGAGATCGAAGACTGCAACGGAATTTGTCTCCCTGCTGGGTGGTTTGGTGACGGAATCTGCGATCACAACCCTAACCCGAGCACCACGAGTACGTATGGCAATTACAGCCTCATGTGTTCTGCATTGAATTGGGATGACGGAGATTGTCCAAACAACAACACTTGCGCCACTGGGGAAATCATTGATTGCAATGGAAACTGCACCAGTGAAAGTACATTGGGTACCGGTACATGTGATGCGGAGTTTGATTGCCAAACTTGGTTCTATGACAACAACGATTGCTAAGACTGTTTGATGCAGTGAGTTAAATCTCAGAGGGAGCCTGAAATGACCCAACGCGTTTTGTTCGTTTGTCTGGGAAACATTTGTCGCTCTCCAACTGCTGAAGGGGTGATGGTACACTTATTGAAAGAGTGTGGCATCACCTCTGTTGTTGTGGATTCTGCAGGGACAAGTGCATACCACGTTGGAGAAGGGGCCGATGCTCGCTCTCAACGAGAAGCCAATCGTCGAGGTATCCACCTCCCCAGTCGAGCAAGGCAGTTCATTCCGGTGGACTTTGACCGCTTTGATTGGATTGTGGCAATGGACAAGCAGAACCAATGCGACATCTTGTCATTGGCGACAACTGACGTCCAACGAAGCAAGGTGCATGTGTTTCGAGATTTTGATGAAACCGATGGTGTTGGTTTGGACGTACCAGACCCCTATTACGAAAATAACTTTGCAGACGTGTTCGACATCTGTGAACGTGGCTGCAAAGGGTTGCTAAAACAAATGATGTGATGCTTGAAGATTGCTCTCAGCATGTAGGGGCTTATTTGTTGCCTTTTTCTTTGGCTCGCTGTTTGTGCTGGTAACGTGCATTGGCATTGGAGCAGCTGCGTGAGCAGTATTTTGAACGTTTTCGTGCCGGCGCATGACTGCCCTCTGGACCTTGCGAGCACTTGAACCAAGCACACAAATCTTCTTGAACAACAGGCTCTTTGGCGTCTACTTTGGGAGCAGCGGGTTTTTTGCGAACTTTTGGCTCTGCGGTTGACGAAGTCTTTGCAGCGCTCTTTTTTTGTGTGGGTTTCGTGTTCGAGGATGCTGCTTGGTGTTGGGCTTTTGTAAAAGAAAAGGTTTCCAGCGGTGGTCGCTTGGATTGACAGGTGGAGAAAATACAAAGACCCTCGGACTTTTTCATGACAACACTGGGAAGGTGCCGTTCGCAAATCCAAGTTTCCCCGTCGGGGTTCCATCGTGTAAAACTAGCCATTGTGGGCTCCTGTGCTGAGGGTGAACAATGAGGGACGGCTAACACAGAGGGGAACCAGAGTCAATCGCCACTCAAGCAGAAGTGTGTATCCCAACGAGTAATTGTTGATCAATTCTTGACCAATTATTGCCCAACCAACGTCGTTGTTGCACTGTCAGAAGATTGTAGGTTTCCATCATCCACAGTGACTGTACAGGTGACCGAATCGCCTTCTGTCAGTGCGCTGGTGTCCAACGACTCAGTGGTGGAAAGAACGGTTGCATTGCCATCTGTCCACTCGAAAGACACCGTGAGGTCTGTCGTGTTTGTCTCAGTATCAGTGTAGGTAGCAGTGCAGGTTAAGGTTTCACCGACCACTGCCGGGTCTGTAATGGAGACTTCAGAGATGGTGGGCGCAGTGTTGTTTGTCAACGTGATTGCATCAGACATGGCCACTTCTGAAGTGTCTCGTCCATCTGAGACGGTTGCCATACAGGTGATGGTATCGCCTTCTGTTAGGGTTGTGGTGTCCAATGGATTGTCAGCAGACTCTGATGTGATGGAGTTGCCTTCTTCGTCCACTTCGTCACTGGTGATGGTCCACGTGTACTCAAAAGTGAACTCGCTGTCGTCTTCGTCAGTTGCTGTGGCCATGCATTCAACTGAATCTCCAAAATAAGGCACTTCCGGCATGAGAGACACGGTGTCAATCATTGGAAGAGCATTGTAGAATGAGAAACTGATTTCTGCAGGGTCAGAATCGACGAGTCCATCGGTGGCTGTAACGCTGACGGTCCACTCTTGTCCACGGTCCATTGCGCTGGCTTCCAATGTATCTTCTTCGATGCCTGCATCTTCTCCATCCACGGACCACATATATGTAAAAGTCAGTTCATCTGTTGCATCAATGTCAGAACCTTCAGCGACCACTTGGAGGTGATAGTTCATGTAGTCTGCAAGTGCTGCGTCCATTCCGGGGGCATCCAAGTTCTCAACAACCGCACCATTTTCATCCACCCATTGGAGGGAGGCACTTACGGAAGGTGGAGAGTTGCGAATTGTAACAGAGCGTGTGCTGGCGGCACTTTGAAGTGTGCCATCGGTGGCGATGACTTCTACCGTCCACGTTTCACCAACAGTTGTTAGATCGGCACTGACAAGGGCGTCAGTCAGGTCCGCTTGTAGTTCGTCATTTTTGTACCAGTAATACTCAAGGGTTACAGCGTCGTCATTGGGGTCGGTGGACTCTGCAACAATCAAAGCTTCGAGATCATCGTTTGTGTACGGTGTACTTGGCTCTAAGTCGATGACAGCGCTGTACGGGGGAAGATTGTCAAACTGTTTTTCTTCAATGCGTTCAAGGGGCTCTTCGCCACATCCAATCAGTAGTGCACTCAATACAAACATTTGGGACTCCATGTTAGGGACTTCTGTTCTCTAATTGTTCTTTATCGTTTCAGTTTAACAAATTTGTGTCCTCTTTTCCACTGAATCCCATTTGTATCTTTGTCTATATTCATCGTTTGGTCTATCTGAGGGTTGGGTGAAGCCACACAATCAAGGAGCACAACAGTGAGAAGCTTACCGCAAAGAGATCAGTAGGCCTGTACCCACGCCAATGAGTAGACAAAGGACCCCGATGACAATCAAGCCAATACTTATTGTGGGCTCTTCAGTATCCTTGGATTCTTGAGAGATCTTTTTGGGGTCAGACATTGGGAGGTTCCAGTATAGGTTGTCGGTTTTGATGCATAATATCGCCATTTTTTGCTTTTGTATCAGTTTTTTCTGTGAACAGTCAGCTGTTTTTGCTATAGATAATTGTAGTAACAGTGAATGGCTGTTCATTCACTGATGCAAAAAGTCTCGATAAACCCCATAAACAAAGGATTGTAGAATGCCTATTGAGAATAAAAATAGAAGTGCTGCTGAAGATGCCAGTCTCGCAGTCGCAGAAGAAAGTCGTCAGGCAGAATGGACGTCTAAGTCACTCATGCGTGAGATGTTCTTGGGCAATTTTGATGTATCTCTCTGTTATCCATACCCTGAACAAGACCCTCAAGATGCGAAGATCGGTGACGATTACTGCAAGTTGGTGGAAGAGTGGTGTCAGAAAGAAATTGACGGCGAAGAGATTGACCGCACAGAAACAATTCCAGCGCACGTTTGGCGAGGAATGAAGAGACTGAATTTATTGGCAATTAAAATTCCAAAAGAGTATGGTGGTTTGGGCATGTCTCAGCAAAACTATATGCGCATTCTCAGTGTTATTGCAAGATACTGTGGATCAGTTGCAGCCACATTGTCCGCCCATCAATCCATCGGTGTTCCTCAGCCAATTAAATTAGCGGGATCAAAGGAGCAGAAAGAAAAATGGTTGCCAAAGTTTGCTGAAGGTTGGGTATCAGCTTTTGGTTTGACTGAAGAGTCTGCAGGTTCAGACCCCGCAACCATGAAAACAACCGCTACAGAGCAAGAAGATGGCTCTTGGTTGCTCAACGGTGAGAAACTTTGGTGTACCAACTCAATCGTGGCTGATGTGATTGTTGTGATGGCCGTATCTGGGAAAAGGACTTCAAAGAGTGGTCGAGAGTTTAATGAAATTTCAGCCTTCATTTTGGAAATGGACACTCCAGGGGTGGAGCTTCTTCATCGATGTGAATTTATGGGTATCAAGGCAATTGAGAACGGACTCATTCGATTTACCGATGCAAAAGTTCCTGCTGAAAATCTGATTGGTGGTAGAGGAAACGGTTTGAAATTGGCGTTGTCCACGTTAAATGACGGACGTTTAAGTATACCAGCGATATCAGCCGATGGTGCCAAAGAGGTCTTGGAGTTCTCTAAAAGATGGGCGAAGACGCGATCTCAGTGGGGCAGAACCATCGGTAAGCATGAGCCTGGCGCTGACAAACTTTCTAAGATTGCCAGCAGTGCCTATGCAATGGCAGCCCTCTCAGATTATTGTGCGGCATTGTCCGGTCAAGGCAAGGATATCCGCCTTGAGGCAGCCTCTGCTAAGATG
>CBFICN010000090.1:0-15394 GCA_965661045.1 uncultured Myxococcota bacterium | reverse complement strand
CTGTGCATCTCCCTCATCCACCAACCCCACAACGGAGCCGCCAAATCACTGGAAGAACCTTTCATATTTAACGGTTTATCATAGCCAAGCCACAGAGCACCCGACATCATCGTCGATGAGCCTACAAACCACAAGTCCTTGTTTTGATCGGTTGTCCCCGTTTTTCCAAAGGCATTGCCCCGAAAACCGAGTTGTCCGAGAGCCCCTCTGGAAGCCCCTCCTGTACCCTGTAGGATGACAAGTTTCATAATATCGCGGGTGAGAGCCGCGGATTCGTCAGACAAAACACGTCCACCGCGTCCCGTAACGTAGATGTGGTTGTCGCCATTTTTGTCAATCGCGTGGGTGACAGGTTGTCCATACACTTGGGAACCACCGTTTGCCAGCATCGCAACGAAAGTGCCCATTTCCAAAGGGGTCACTTCCGCTTGTCCCAGTGCCAAGCCCAATTCTTGTGGGTATTTGTCGGTTTTGAATCCCAAGTCGTTGGCAAAGTCAATCAACTCAGTTGGTCCACCCAATGTTTCCAACAATGAAGCCGTGGCAATGTTTTCGCTTTTGGTCAGTCCTTTGGCCAAAGTGGACGTGGGGGAATACTTTCCCCCGTTGTTTCTGGGACGCCAACCGTTGGTGTTGGGAAAGGTTCGTCGTTCATTGGGGACGGTGTCAAAGGCCTTCCATTTGAGTGAATTGTCTTCATTGCGTTGGGAAAATGCCAGTGCATAGACCAATGGTTTAAAAGAAGATCCGGCTTGGCGACGGGCTTGGGTTGCACGAGAAAAGTCGTAAGGAGAGGAGATGTCTCCACCATAGATGGCTTTTAAGTATCCACTTTCAGGATCAATCAGTACGGCGGCTCCCTGCATGCCTGGGTCTTTGGGTAAGCGCAGTTCCTTCATGAAAAAATTCAGTTTCTCTACAAACAGTTTCTCGGTACGATCTTGGAGCACGATGTCGACACTGGTAAACACTTTCAAACCGGTTGCGTAGAGCGTTTGTGTCTCTAAGTGATCTTCCAACCAAGACAAACTGGCTTGGGCAAAGGCTGGAAATCGAAATTTACTCAACGGCGATACGGATGCCACAGGGATACCACTGGTTAAAGCTCCCTCAACATTCCAACCGGCTTTTCCCAGAATGTTCAGAACCCGATCGCGTTTCTGTTGTGACTTGGCAGGGTATTTGTCCGGTCGATAGGCTGCCGGTGCTGGAAGTATTCCGACCAAGATGGCCGCCTCATTGATGTTGATGTCTCGAATGTCTTTTTGAAAGTAAAACTGCGATGCGGCGGCAAACCCGCAAATGGAGAAGGAACCGTCCTGACCCAAGTAGGGCATATCCAAATACAGTTGTAAGATGTCATCCTTGCTGAAATGACGCTCCATCAACAGTGCTTGGAGGACTTCACGCAATTTTCTTTTGATATTTTTGTCTTTGTCTTGTGTCAGGTTTCGAACCACTTGCATTGTGATGGTACTGGCGCCTTGAGCGTAGCCTCCACCTTGTACGTTTGCGATGACCGCCCGTGCAAAAGCCAAGAAATTAACACCAGAATGCTCATAAAAAGAAGCATCTTCACTGTGTAGAAGTGCTGCGATCAAGTGAGGTGGCGTTTCTTCTAAAGGAAGGTGATACCGAATCTCAGCATCCGAGCCAATTAGGGGACCGAGTTCGATTGGCTCCATCGCCAAAGGACGGGTCCACTGCGTCAAATCTGTGGGCTGTATCCCTTCTGGGAAGACGCCTCCACGAGGAATGACCGAGCCATCTTTTTTACAATAAGTGCCGGGGTCTGTGGCTGGACACTGTGGTGTGTAATTGCGTATTTGGGCGTGGGCTATGCGGTGGTCTTTGGGAACATCGAGGGGGGTAGGGGCTGAGTACAACGTCCCGGGAAAACTCCAGCCGGGATGGGATACTTTTAGGTCTTGGTGATCTAGAACCAGTTGTTTGATGTCAGCATCCATTTGCTTAATGGTGGGATAGACACTGATTCCTACGCCGATCAACAATAGAAGTAGCAGAACACTTCCAATGAGTACCATCCGAAGGAACCATCGAAGTAGTCTGCGCATGCTATTCGCCGTTGGGTTGATAGATGAACTTGCCCACACATTCTACGTGCGGAGTTTGTGGGAACATGTCGACCATCCAAAGATCTGTCATCTTCCAGTTTCCAGATTCAAGAACCGCACGATCTCGCTGCAGCGATTTTGGGTTGCACGCGACATAGACCAAGCCATCGGCATGCTGCTCAGCAAAAAATTTGGCTGCTTTGGGGTGCAACCCTTCTCGAGGTGGGTCCAACAAAATTGTGCTTCCAGAACCACTGTGCACCTGCTCCAAGCAGTCTTCAACCTTTCCAGCAATCCAAGAGCCCTGTACGCCATTTCGCTCTGCATTTTGGATGGCTCGTTCGATGGCATCAGGTTGGTATTCAATACCAATGACTTCTTTGAAATGATCGGAGAGGGCAATTCCAATCGCACCTGAGCCACAGTACAAATCCAACAAACGTTCACTGTCGGTGGTGGCCTCCAGAATTGCCTGCATCAGCATGTCTGCACCCGCATCGTTCACTTGAGCAAACCCATCGTGGGGTATCTGTAGCGTCTTGCCGTTCAGGGTGGTTTCCAACGTATCCACACCATACAGAATCGACTTTAGCGTACCGGTTGCGACTTCAGCAAGCCCGTCGTTGATGATCCACAGGACGCCTCGTAAATCGGGTAAGGTTTCCAACTGAGTGCTCACAGCCTGTACCATTTCCAGCGTTGCTTCTGAAGATGTGACCAAACTGACCAACAAACCGCCGCCTTGTCGCAAAATGATGTGTCTCCAGACGCCCGAGTGAGAATGGGTATTCCAAGCTGGTGTTAGGTTCAGATCGCTGAGCAACTGGATGGCTTTGTCAATACTGGGGTGGGCAATGTGGCATTCTGTGAGGGGTACGATTTTTGAGTACCACTTCCAAGGGTGCATGCCCAAATAAGAACCGTCGGATGCAGAACTGGCTTCCTCTGGGTTTGCGTAGAACCGGCGTGTGCCAAAGGACAGTTCCATTTTGTTGCGGTAATGGTACCCGTTGTCTCCAACAATCGAGTGGATTTGACCGTCAAAACCTTCAAACAATCGACGAATCATCAATTCTTTGTGTGTGCGTTGAAGATCCAAAGGCATATGCTGAAACTGACAGCCCCCACAGGTCAAAAAATGCGGGCAGGCTGGAGCAATACGATGAGTTGAAGGTTCGAGTACGTTGAGTAGGCTGGCTTTTCCTTTTCTGCCAGTTTGAACTTCTGCCACATCTCCAATACAGGCCCCTTTGGCCATCCAGCGCGAACCCGTTTCGGTAAAGCCACTGATGCCTTTGAATTCCATCCGATCCATCTGGACTGTTGCCAATTTTCTTCTGCGTTTGCGAGAGCCCACTGTATTGCCTTGGTGTGAAAGGAAAGAACACCACCAGTTTAACTGAATCGAACGGTGGATTCAATCTGATCATCGCTGACTTTTGTCGGACTATGCACTTCTACTCATACTGTCTCTGTTGTCGGAGGATACGAAATTTGGTTATAAAGACTATATAGGAATTGAGGTGTCTATGGACTCGATTGAAAAGCATCGCCAAAGTGTGGCGTGGTGGTTGTTTGGCGTATCGGCAATGGTGTTGGGGATGATTGCACTGGGTGGATTGACTCGCCTGACGGAATCTGGATTGTCGATGGTGGACTGGAAACCATTGATGGGGGTTGTACCACCGATTGGTGAAGCCGCGTGGATAGAGAAGTTTGAACAGTACAAAGCCTATCCCGAATATCAGAAGATCAACGTTGGGATGAGTTTGTCTGACTTTAAGTATATTTTTTATTTTGAGTATGGACACCGCGTGTTGGGACGGTTGATTGGCATGGCTTTCGGATTGCCGGCGCTGTATTTTGGATTGCGTGGCGCATTTTCGTCTGCCTTTCGAAACCGAATCATCGTTCTCTTCTTTTTGGGCGGACTGCAGGGACTCGTCGGATGGTGGATGGTCAAAAGTGGTTTGGTGGATCGGCCTGACGTCAGTCACTACCGGTTAACGACGCACTTGGGCTTGGCTGTCTTTCTCTACATTGCACTGTTGTGGACAGCATTTCGACATGCTCGTGGTCAGGTTGCCTATGATTGGACTCAGGGTGCCAAATGGACTGCGGGAATGTTGGGTATGGTCTATGCGACGTTGCTTTCCGGTGGCTTGGTTGCCGGCCTGGGTGCTGGTGCTCAGTACAACACGTTTCCATTGATGGGTGGGAAGTGGATTCCAGATGGGTTGTTCATTCGAGATCCGTGGTTTTCCAACCTCACAGAAAACTTGGTCACCGTCCAGTTCAACCATCGTTATTTGGCCATTACGACCGCAACGGTCATTTTGACATTCTCCATTCGAAAACTGCGCTCGGTTGAACTGTCTCGGCAGCGAATGGCTCTGTGGGCAATGATTGCGGCGGTGGTGTTTCAGGTTTCTTTGGGGATCTCTACGTTGTTGACCTCGGTGTGGGTTCCATTGGCATCGATGCATCAGGTTGGTGCAGTACTCTTAATATCGGCGTTGATTTGGGGAACGCATGAACTGTCGGTGGTGGAAGAAGAGAAAGAAATATCAGACAGTCAACCATTGCTTTCTGAGGCCAACGGGTGATGTTGCTCAGGATTGTATTGCCAGTCCGAATGTGGTACATACAATCCAGAAGGTTTACAATAAAGTGGAGTACCGGTACTTGAATGCAGTATTCTACATTTGTTTGAAACTGTTTCTATTGGTGTTTCAAAGAAGCAAGAGGAGTAGTAATGGACTGGTTGAATCAATATGAGTTCTCAGACGTGCAAATGAGAAGCGTCGTTGCCGGTATGAAAGAGATGTCTGCTGTAGATGGGGATGAAGATCCACAGGAGATAGAGTTGATTGAACAAGTCTGTGAGGGTGTACAAGGACCTTTTGAACTGGACTTTACAGTGTTTGATACACCGGAGGCCAAAGAAGCTTTTATGAGATTGGTGACCTTCGTCGCGATTGTAGACACAAACATCAATGACGACGAGTGGCGATTGATGGAGTCTTACGTCTCTAGCCTCGAGTTGTCAGAAGGGGTTCAACACTTCGTTGATGGTGTTGGGGAACCATTTTTGCGCACTGTTTTTGCCGACAGTGAAATCCTAAAGATTTGGGTGCCGCGATTGAAAGAGGCTCTTCGGTTGGGCGACGATGTTGTAGAGCGACTGTTGGCATAAGGTACGTCCCATCGAGACGGACTGCGATTGTGTGGACGGTCTTTAACATCTGTTTTCAATATTCTGGGGCTTGGTGTACCAAGAGTGACAAGCAATAGGATTGGTAGCATTTGCGTTGGTGCGTTTTGATCGGCAGTTTTCCGTTGATCTCATGAAAACTTCGGTATTGAATCAGGTTGTTGACGTCTTGGTCAATCACCATTTGGGTCCACTGTTCCAAACTTCTTCCACGTCTGTCGGTTGCCAGTTCAAGTTTGGGGATCGTGCCGTTGGCGTCAGGCATTGACGCTTGTTGGGCTGAGAATAGGGCGATGGGTTGTTCCAGCAGCAATCCGGTCATCGTCACTTTGTAGGATGAGATGACGGGTGGTGGTGGCCAGAAAATGAAGGGCTTTTGAATAACGGCAATCTCTTTGGGAATGGTGGCTTGTTTGGATGGGATCGGCCAGTGCGCAGGGGATATGAAGAGACCTTCAAAAATACAGAACGCAGTCCCGATGAAGAGAACCAGTCTATTTCCGATACAAGCGACACCGAGAGCCAAAACAAGACTCGGTGCCATCAAAAATCGATGTGTAGCATTCATGTCAGTCAGTCCCGGTACAGCATCGGTGAGAGTCCAGATCCAAGGGAGCGACAGGTTGAAAGAGTCTAGATTCAAGACGAATTCATCGCCAAAAGAGCATCCAAGTGAAATCAAAGCCCACAAAGACAGGTTCCAAGCGATCGGGTCCTGTCGTTTTTGCCAGAGTCCTGTGATACCCAAGGTGATCCAAGCAATGCCCAAGAAACTGGACGCTGTAACCATGACCCAGAACCAAGTGTCGTCGAATGGTGCGCTGGTGGGAGCGGTTTGAAGCAAATTGAAACGTTGCACAACCGAGGGCAGGTCGTTTCCACCATTTTCTGCGATGTTGGCCGGTAGAAAAAGCCCCAGTAGGTTTGCTGACTCTCCCATAACAGAAGGAGCCGGTTGAGTGGACTCATGGATGTTGTTCCCAGTTACGGCATCGTAATAAAGCCACGCACTGGCACTTGACAGCAGCATGCTCCCATACACCCATTTGTCTTTAAATCCCATGAGCAAGGCCAACAGTAGACCCAAGAATCCCATGTACGGACTGGAGAAACAGGCACCGAGAAGCCCAAACAACAGCCAAGCGTAGCGCTCTCTGAGGATGGACCATCCAATCAGCAAAAAGAATGCAGGGGCAACATTTTCAAACTGGGCATTGCCGAGCGCGATGAGTATTTGCGGTGCGCACAATGCCAACGTTGCTGCACAGGCGGCTCGAAAGTGGTCTTGCAATAGGTCGCGAAACAGGTAGAACATTGTCAGCCCTTGTACCGTGAGCCAAGCAACAATTCCCATGTGAAAAGCGGGTACGGGACGCACAAAGCCTTCAAACAGTTGGCTGATCAATAGAAGGGGCCAAGCCAAGTAGCGGATGGGTGCACCATCTGGCCATTCCAGTCTTGTGTTGATGAATCCAGAGCCTCCATCACTGAGATCCTGTGCCGCCAACGCGTGGAGTGGAAAGTTTGGATCCAGTGGAACCAGATTCAAATTGACGGAGGTAGGATAGCGTAAACCGACCGCAAGCACCACAAAGTATACCGTGATCAAAAGGAACAGCGGACCGTGTGTTCGTAGAAACTGAAAGAGGGGTTGCCACATATTGACTTGTCCGAATTATAAATATTAAAACAATAGTGGTCTATTTTAACAGAAAAACAGGCGAAATGTGGTGTCACTGTAGTGACAAAAGACTGTCTTTCTTGAATTGTTTTACAGAATCAAGTAGATCATAAAGACTGCGGAGGAAAAATGAAAGGACTCGCATCCGGACTGCTATTTTTGAGCTCATTGATTGGCTTTACCTCTCCATGGGCAGTCTTGCGGTCAAAAAACGAAACACCAGAAACTGTTGAGCCAGAAACAGTCGAGGTTGTTGAGGAAATCACCATCGAAGATGAGCCCTTTCCGACGGAGATGGTTGTGACACAGTCACAGGAATTGCACAGTCTCGTTGAGGCAAAGCTGCCCGCGTCCGTGTTGAGTGAACTCGATTTGTATACAGACTTCCGGATTCTTGAACAGGGAGATCGACTGGCTTTTGAGTATGAAGGAAGCATTTTATCCAGGGTGTTGATTCAACAAAATGATTATGAGCGACTCCGCGTAGAATTGTTGCCTGAACCAACCGTGATACTCGACACCTTTCCATTGGACGCCAAAAGTGTTGTGATGACGTTCCACAAAAAAGACTTGTTTGCTCCCGAAGCGGACCTGTTGGACGTGTTGGACGCAGAACCCGGTTTGATTGGAGTGATTGACAACCAAGTGGACATCGTCAAAAAACTGACCGACGACGACACAGTGGAAGTTCTGGCAGTGGGTCGATATCGCGGTGATGAACTCGAATACTTAGAGTCTGTGTTGTCTTTGAGAATCAACCATGCAGACACCTCTTCTTTGACCTTTAAATATGAAACGGAAGAGGGAGTCGTTTGGTACGGGGAAGATTTGGAAGCACGAACCTACCCATTTCTGATGTCTCCAACCGATTACATCATCATTTCTTCAAAGTATGGCGTGATGCGAGGCCACAAAAAGCACAAAGGCATCGACTTTGCCGCGGATATTGGCACTCCGATCTATGCTGCTGCCGCTGGCGTGGTCGCCCATGCTGGATGGGGTACCGGGTATGGATTGCGCACCAAGATAGACCATGATCACTTGGGTGACTTCATGACCTTGTACGCACACATGTCGCGCTCCTACGTCAAGACCGGGGACGTGGTTCGTCAAGGTCAGTTGATCGGATTGGTGGGAAACACTGGTCGTTCCACAGGGCCTCACTTGCACTATGAGTTGCACAAGGGGCACAGACAAATTGATCCAAGAGGCCGAATTGTGCGAGACGCTTTCAAAGCAGACGACATCGATGCGTTGGTATTGGAGAGTTATCGCAATACGTTGGATAAAGTATTTGTGCAAGCCACTCAAGATGTAGTGGAGGTGGACGAACTGTTGGCGCTGCAAAACAGAGCGAACAGCGCTCTATAAATGGCATCCGTATGATAAGCCTCAGTCTTCTTACCTTGGTCATGTCGTTGGCAACCGCAGACACTTGGCAATGTCCGGGACATGAACCCTCTGTTTCCATGCGGCGTGTTGAGTCATTGGAGCCACGCAAGATGGACCGCTATCGTGGATATAAACCAGCTTGGATGGCGTTGGAAGGCAATTACCGGTCTAGCATTTACAATTGGACCGATCAAGCCGTGCAAGATGCGTACCTCGCCGATCGCAACAATTACTTGGATCCATACATGTACCATGAACGGTTGCGTCGACTGCTTCAAGAGCACGGAGAGTCAATAGAACTCTGGCAGATTGCATCTACACACTTTGGTCATCCTGTTTATGCGGTGCTGTTGGGGGATTCTGTACAAAGCAATAAGCCCAGCATTGCCCACACGTTCACGATTCACGGCAATGAACTGATCGGGGTCAATTATGGGCTCGACGCGATTGAGTACTTGTTGAATGAAGACGCAGTTCGAACAGACTTGCTGGCGGATTTTAACTTGTGGTTTGTCCCGATGGTCAACCCCGACGGGGTGTGGTTGTCGATGCGTCGTGCCCACGCCAGTACCTATGGCAAAAAGAACGGTAAGAATACCGATGGAACTTGTGAGCCCTATGCCTATGAAGGGGTAGACATTTCTGGGAACTTTCCGACCCGTTTTGAGAGTGATGAACCCGTGGAGTTGGAATCTGAGACCATTGCCCTGATGGAATTGCTGGATAGAAGCAACACCATTTCGTTGCTGTCGGTCCACACAGGTGGGAATGGATGGTACACCCCTGACTTGACGCGTGATGAGACAGGTGTTTTGACCCAACTCATAGATGGATTTGCCACCAGTATGACAGCGGAATTGGGCGACGCTGAAATCAAAAGGTTGCGTCCAAACAGTGATCTCGGAGAGGTTCGATGGTTCTTTGAAAATTACCACTTTCCATCTTTTGTGTATGAATATCCCAAAGACATTGCGCCGATGGACCATTTGGAACGAGAAGCGGCTCGCAACCATACATTGAGCGTCATTCAGTCCTATTGGAAGACCTTACAGTCCAAGGCTTTTGTTCGCGGAGTGATTGTCGATCAGCAAGGAGAGTCGGTTTCTGATGCGACGTTGCACTTGCCACAGACATTGCGCAAAGAGTTTACTTGGACGGCATCAGAATCGGGAGAGTTTGCCTTGATGTTGCCCAGCCAAGAAATCGTCGACTTGAAGATTCGAGCAGAAGGCTTTGTGGATGCCCAAAAGAAAGTGGACGTGCGTGAAGGTTCAGCAACCATACGGGTGGTCTTACAGAAATCAGAGGCACAGTGAATGTTGTTTGACCCGAGGTTTGTAGGATCAGAGTTAGGCATCAATGAGGAGAGAATATCATGTGGCTTTCAGTGTGGCTGGCGTGTGCCAAACCAACAACCATCGAGATGACCGAACCTGTTGTGTTGACCGTGACTGAACTTGGGTTTTGGGAACAACATCCAGAGTGGTCTGGCGAGGTTTCCTTGCCCAAAGATCAAAGATTGGGGTATGCCGTATCTTTTGATGTGGTAGAGGGTATGTTGACTGCAACGATGGACATTCCGATGCAAAACGCGATGGGTTTGCCGTTGTCGGATGTGGTTGCCACAGGCAATTCGTTGAGTTTTGTCTTGAAACCACCCAAAGCTCCTAAGTTTGCTTGGGCAACCTATCAATTTGAGAAGGTTTCTGATACGGAGTGGCGAGGCACGTTGACGCAGGCCAAGAGAACATTTGAGGCAACGTTGATTGCAGGAGAGGCAGAGCCACTCAATCGTCCCCAAACACCAGTCCCACCATTTCCATACTCGTCTCAAGATGTGGTTGTGCCATTGCTTGAGGAAGGTGCGCAGTTGGCCGGAACTGTTGTGGTGCCCCGAGGTGAGTTCACCAAACCGGATGGTGGTTGGCCAGCGGTTGTGTTCATTACCGGTTCTGGCCCTCAAGATCGAGATGAGACGTTGTTTGAGCACAAGCCCTTTGCGGTCATTGCCGACCACTTGGCGCGTCAGGGTATTGCGAGTATTCGAGTGGATGATCGTGGTGTCGGTGGAAGTACGGGTGCTCGAGCCGACTTAACCACCTTGGACTTCGCTTCAGATACTGCACAAGTGGTGGATTTTATCGGAGCGTATCCAGATGTGGATGCATCCAACGTTGGTCTCATTGGGCACAGTGAAGGTGGTTTGATAGCGGGGATTGTGGCATCCCAACAGCCAGTGGCGTTCGTGGTTTCTATGGCTGGGACGGGCGTCAACGGTTTAGAGGTGTTGGTTGAGCAGAATCTAGACATGATGCAGATTACAGATCTCGATCTTCGAGCACAGTTTCGAGCGGACTATACACAAGCAGTACAGTCAGACATTGGCAGTGAGGACGAGGCGTTGGCGGTCAAGTCGGTGCTCAAAACCCAAACCAAGCAGTCCAAGCAAAAAATGACCAACGAGATTCAACAAGCCGGTCTGAAACAGTTCCAAGACATGAAATCGAATGCGTGGTTTCAAACCTTTCTGTCCCTCGACCCTGCAGAATATTGGTCCAACGTGACGGTACCAGTGTTGATCTTAAATGGCGACAAAGATGTTCAAGTCTCTGCAGACATCAACCCTCAAGCGATTCAGCAAGCCTTGCCAGAGGAAACAGTGTCGACGATTGACATCGTGGTTGACTCCAACCATCTTTTTCAACCTGCCGACACGGGACAAGTGTCAGAGTATGGCGAAATTGAGCAAACGATTGACCCCACTGTGTTGTCGAAAATTTCGGACTGGATAGAGAATTGCGTGGATGTTCACACTGGTGAGTGATATCTTCGTAAAAATCACATTGCAATCCTCTAGAATATAGAGTATATTTCGGGTCTTCATAGATACTTGGTCTATGCAAACATCAATGACACCATCATGAAACAGTAGTCTGTTCTTTGTGAAAGGAGGGTGTATGGCTTTGGACACGAATGTCATTCAACCCGTTTTGCCTGGAAGTTTTGATCCAGTCAATCATTATTATCCCCGTGTGTTGAATGCCCACCTCAACCCGTTGGTGCGACACTTCTTTTCGATGACACTTGAACGCATTGTGTTGCGATACTGTCATTTGAACCCACATGTACAGTATGATTATCTCTTAAACTTGTTGAAACAGTCAGGTCCACACTTACCCTGGGCTGGGTGTGATTTAATGCACGTGACCAATGCCTTTGGTCATCGACAGATGGTGGTCATTGAAACAAATTCGAGTCCTTCTGGGCAAAAGTCTATGCCACTGTTCAATGAGGACGACGACTACAATGGATACCGACGCATTATAGAACCACTGGTGCCGCAACTTCGTCGGACACACAAGAAAGGTGGGCTTGCTGTGTTGTACGACAAGAACCCTATGGAAGCGAGTGGGTACGCAGGAGCAATGGCAGACTTGTTGCAAGAAGCGGTCTGGCTTATACCTTTTGAAAGTACAGTCTTGAATCAATCTAATCCCAATGCGTGGTTTGACAATGGGGAATTGAACATTCGTATCGACGGTGTCGTCAAGCCCATTCGATATGCACACCGATATGTGACCCAAAAACCGTGGAATCGCATTCCCATTCGAAGCAAAACTCGGTTGCTCAATCCCATTATTGGTTGTTTGGCGGGTGGACGAAACAAGGCGCTTGCTGCCAAAGCCTACGATTGGTACAATGCACAACTGGCACCACATGGATTGAGCATCAACACCCCAACTACAATTTGGGACGTACATTTTTCAGAAGTCCCCAGATGGGTTGAGAAAATGGGTGGGTATGCTGTTATCAAAGTACCGTATTCCAATGCTGGACAAGGTGTATATACAATTACCAATGCCGAAGAGTTAAAGGCTTTTAAGCAATCAGAAGTGACTTATGAACGGTATGTGGTACAGTCGTTAATTGGGCACTATCATTGGTCAAGTGGGGTAGACGACATCAACAAACTCTTTCATGTCGGCACGGTACCCAACAAAAAAGGGCAGATATTTGTTGCTGATTTGAGAATGATGGTGTGCTCAACCCCATCTGGGTGGCGACCGGTAGCAATGTACGCACGTCGTGCGCGAGAGCCTATCACAGCGGTGCCTCCAAAGAACTCTTGGGGAGTCTTGGGGACGAACCTCTCTGGAAAAACAGAGAACGGGGTGTGGACAACCGACAGTAGTAGGTTGTTGTTGATGGACGAGCGTGACTTTAATCGTTTGGGATTGAGTTTGGATGAAATCATTGAAGCTTTTGTGCAAACGGTTCTGTCAGTACTGTCCATCAATCAATTAGCGGGGACCTTGTTGAGCCAAAAGAAAGAACTGAAACGTCGAGTGTTTGCTGGACTGTGCAATGATCAGGAGTTGATCAAGGAAATACGGAAATGATGTGGGTAACACCAGAGGGGGCACGACCAGCCGATGAACTCAACTTGTCTGAACTGCCACTGGGTGCCATTCATCGTCGGTATATCAAACTTGCAGAAGATGGTATTGGACTGTCACTGCGCGTACCGGTTTTGATAGCAAGGGGGGGCAGGACTGGACCGGTTGTGGGCATTGTGGCCGCGCTCCATGGAAATGAACTCAATGGGATTCCACTGATTCATAGATTGTTTAGAGATTTGAAAGTGGAGAAACTCAAAGGGACGATAGTTGCTGTGATCGTTGCCAATGTTCCTGGTTTATTGTTGCATCAAAGAGTTTTCAACGACGGTGAAGATCTCAATCGGGTGTTTCCGGGACGGGCAGATGGAAATTGTTCACAGGTATACGCGTACAATTTGTTTCACCGAATCGTCAATCGATTTGAGTATTTGATCGATCTACACACCGCATCTTTTGGGCGTGTGAATTCATTGTATATTCGTGCCAATATGGACAATGAACAGATGGCACACATGGCGAAAATGCTTCAACCGCAGATTATCTTGAACAGTCCTGCTCCGATTCAAACGCTGAGAGGGCAAGCCATTGAATTGGGCATTCCATCTATCACCTTGGAAATGTGCAATCCTTCTAGAATTCAAAAGGATGTGGTGCGATCATCATTATTGGGGGTCAAAAACCTATTGCGATCGTTGAAGGTGTTACCCGGAGCCCTCGCAAAGTCTCAACAGCAGACGGTAGTGTGCAGTGATTCGCAGTGGTTGTACACCGACAAAGGAGGTTTTTTGGAAACCATTCCAACGGTCGCGAGTCTTGTTCAAGAAGGGGAAGTCATTGCGCGTCTCCGCAATATTTTTGGTGATGTCATTCGAGAATACAAAGCACCACATGACGGCGTGATCATTGGTCGAAGTGTCAACCCAATCGCTCAGTCAGGTGCTCGAATTGTTCATTTGGGTCGTAGGACTTAGTGGAGGCAAACATGGCCCAATCTTTGCGGGTATTGATATTGGTCAACGACATACAAAAGTTACAGTTGTCTCAAAGTACGGCGGAAATTGTTCACGCGGTACCACAACGGGGGCATGAAGGTTGTGTAGCGGGTGTACTGGATTTGGCTTGGGGAAGGACCGATACCCCTGAAGTGTGGTGTCACACGATCCCAACAGGAGAGCGTTCAAGTGTCTGGTTGACGCAGTTACAGTCGAACGAACCGTCGAAATACAATCTCTTAGATTGGGATTTGATATTGGTCAGAACCAATCCTGCTCGGGACAAAGCTCGTCGATGGGCCCATGATGTCATGTTGGATTTGTTGACATGGGTCGAAGAACGAGGGGTGGTGGTGTTGAATTCGCCAAGAATGTTGAGGCTGGCGTCTTCCAAAATGTATCTACAGACCTTTCCAGAATCCATCCGTCCAAAAAGTTTAATTTCACACAGCAGTGTTGAATTGGTACGATTTGTAGAAGACCAAACACGCAACTGCATTCTCAAACCGTTATGCGGCACGGGAGGGTCTTCCGTTTTTATTGTGAAGCCCGATGATTTAAGCAACCTTCACCAAATTATTGATGTCATTGGAAAACAAGACTTTGTGATTGCCCAAGAGTATATAGAAGAAGCGCACATTGGAGACGCTCGATTGTTGATTGTCAATGGGGAAATACTCTCGGTGGATGGACAGCCGGCATTGGTTGCTCGATTGAGGCAAGGTCATGATGTTCGAAGCAATGTAGCCGTGGGGGGCAAGCCAGTACAAGTGAGATATTCTCAGCAAATGCAGCACATTGTGGATGTAGTACGCCCTAAACTGTTGGAAGATGGTGTATTTTTGGCAGGATTGGATGTCATTGGAAGCAAAATTGTCGAAATCAATGTATTCAGTCCAGGTGGGTTCGCAGATGCAGGACGTTTTGCGGGCCAAGATTTTGTTGCAGCATATTTGGATGCGGCAGAAAGAAGGGTGTTGCTATAAACAAATTGTGCTAGCCTATCGACAACGGAAAAGCGTACCAAATTGGTAGAGGAGATACAATGTGGTTGGCAATGTGGTTGGCTTGTGGCCAAGAAGTCAGTGAAGCGAAGAAGAGTTCCAACGTTCAACAAGCATCGACACCAGCGAAGTCCGAAACCACGGATACAACGAAGTCAACCGTGTCAGATCCAGTGAAAAAGTCAGTAGAAGGCAAAGTGTTCTTTGTGAAAGCTGCCGTTGACGTTGTGGAGGTGACGCGAACCGAACCAACATGGACACCACAGATTGCGGTGAACACACTGTACAAAGGTCCACTGGAATCAGAGTCCACATTGAGTCTGCCAACCTGTCAGACAACCGGTGCGACCGTTCAGTCTGTTGAAAATGGCGTTGCCAAGGTGCAGTTGCAAGGAGGCTGTGGAGGCTGTGGATCGATTGGCATTTACGATGTGTTGGTACCGACCTTGAAGGCTTTTGAGGAGATATCGGTGGTGCAGATTTTTGATCCCCGAGGCAACAGTCAGATTGACGAGCCCAAGCAGGATGCTCGACCGGGGTGTTTGGAGCCGTAATGCTGGGTTTGAATACTGGATTTACACTGTAATTTGTACTTTAATTATCTAAAAAGATAATAATTATCATTAAAATTAATAA
>CBFICN010000089.1:0-15500 GCA_965661045.1 uncultured Myxococcota bacterium | reverse complement strand
AAGCCCCGTTGAAATCGCACCCATCGCTAAGGTACACCCAATTCCCGCAAGTAAAATGTCGCTTGTTCGAATGGATTGACTGGTGGACAACAACGCCAGGGGAACGGAAATCGCCATTGCTCCACCAAAAGCCATCAGGACAATGCCCAGTCCATTGTCATCCAACAATGTCGGAAACAGAACAATTGCCAGCAGGGCACCCAGACTTGCACCCGCAGTGGTTCCAGTGGTACTGGGGGTCGCCAGAGGGTTTCGAAACAGTGACTGAAAAGCACATCCCGATGTGGCCAGTGTGGCTCCAATCAATAGGGCATTCAAAAACCTTGGAAAACGGAGTTGCCAAAAGATAAAGGGGGTCAAATCGGTGAGCCGCGTCAGGCCCACGAATGGACTTCCAATCAACAACAGTATGCAGATGGTTATCAAAAGCACAATTCGTGTAGGCATCACTGATCCAACGGAAAATACAATTGCTTGATGTTGTTGACTTCAATGAATTGCCCTTGTAAATCATAGAGGTCAGCAACCTGTTGTGCCAAGTTTGCATGGTCAAGCGTCGAACGGAAATGAATGGTGCCATCCTTCATGCCAACGACCTTGATATTGTGCCAGTCAGTTGGTTCTATCGTTTGGAAAAGCAAGTTGAGGTTGTGGGTCACCATGACAATGGTGGTTTGCTGTTTCCATGCGTCAACAATGTCTCGATACACCACTTGCTGAATCTTGGGGTCGAGGTGGTTTGCAGGTTCATCCAGAATCCAACCTTCAGATTCCTGAAGGTGCAGCCCCAGTAAAGCCAGTCGTTGCGCCTCACCACCGGATAACTGATTCCAAGTTCGCTTCAGCAGAACAGACAATCCCTTCGATTCCAGCGTCTTTTGAACATGCACTTTGGACTGTTGCAGTGACTCTTGAAAACGAAACCTCGAATTGCACAGCCATTCTTCTACGGGGATATTGTCAGATACAGAGATTCGTTGGGGAAGAAAAGCAAGTGTGCTGGCTTTCTTTTGTACGGAGTGCTTGTGAAGAGGAGTGTTGACAAGTTCAACCGCGCCAGCGTCGGGTTGTGTCCACCCAGTCAGGCAACGCAGAAAACTAGATTTACCACACCCATTCGGACCAATGAGGACCACAAAGTCTTCTTTTTGGACGTTGAGCGTACAATCGTGTAGGATGCCTTTCCAATGAATGTGCTTGGCAGATAAATAAGACATCATTTCAAGCAAGTGTTCAATTGCTGTTCTAAAAGTGGAATTGTCTCTAGAATACTCGGACCCGTTCCAAAAGCATTGGGGAGGGTCACTACGCACACTCGACCATCTTGAACGGCTTGTAAATCGGTGATCTTGTTCAGTTGAGACTGCTTGTGCTCCAAATCTTTCGAAGGCTCTTTTGCATTTCCAAACAGGGCAATGACGGGCGGGTTCAGGGTAAGCAATTCTTCAATTCCCATTTGAGGAATGGTGTGTCCGTTCTGCACTGCGTTGCGATAGCCACTCGCAGTCAACATTTCACCATGGATAGACTCGGGTTTGATGAACCAAATCTGTCCTTTGTCAACGTTCGAACCACCGAGCAATAGCAGAACCGCAGGTGCGTCTGGTTTGGGAGTTCTTTGTACATGGGTTTGCAATTCCTGTATGGTTTGATTGGCTGTAGATTCTGTGTTGGTTAGATGACCAAGTTGTTCAATTGAACGGGTCATATCATCTATCGACAGCCATGGTAATGTGGTAACTGTTGCCAACTGTTTTAAATTGTCTGTGTGCTGAGACAAGGAAGAGTCGCCCAAGATGTACGTGGGATTGACCTGTGCAATCGTTTCAAAGTTTGGTGTGATCGCGGTTCCAAAAGAGGGAAGGTTGGTGGACTCTGTTGGGAAAGTGCAGTAATCTGAACGCCCAACTAGAAACTCTTCGGCGCCCAAATGAAACAGTGTTTCGGTTATCGACGGGTGCAAACTGACGATGCGAACAGTTTCGTTGTCCGTTCTTACCTGTGGTTGCGAGTCACCAGAGTCTGTACATCCTGTTGCAAAGAATGAAAACCCAAGTGAAAATGTCAAAATTGTAGAGGGGAGGAACATCGAATTTGTCTACCAAGGGTTGTCTCTATCAGTGATGTATACCAACTGTTCACTATGTTTCTTATTGCATTTGATACTGTTCGACCAATTCAGGCTGTACATAGATTCGCCCCACTCTGTCCATTGGAAGTTGCCATTCGTCCACCACAACCATGTTTGTCGACTCAATCCACTTTTCTCTCTGTGGATCATCGTGCTTGACCATGGAGAGCATGACATTGAACTCTCGAGAAGGCCACTCTCCAAATAGAAACGGTCCGACAAAGATGGAGGCCAAAGGGCGGTTTGGATCTTTGGGACCTGGACCGTTGGGTCTCGCAATCATGATGGTGGCGATGTGCCATTTGAGATCCATCTGTACGGTCTTTGAGAGAATGATGCCATATCCTGGTGCGCCACCTTGTTCGTCCAATAAAAATCCCACAGTACCATCGTCTCCCTGTATTGACTCAATCTTTTGCAGTGCCTCTTCAATTTTCCAAGGACTAAGCGTGTGAGAGATGGGCCAGTAGGCTTCGTGTGGTGTTGGGTAAGTGGTTGCCGGACTGGTGATGTCGTGGGTGTAATTGCGTTGTGAAGGGACAGGTTCATTGGTGGTGTATATCCGTAGATTTTCAGACACGACTTCCCATACAAAGGGTACAGACAGTCCGACGACCCATGCGGGTGCCATCGCCAGACCTGCGGTCATCAGGGGGTAGGCTGGTAGGACGTATCGATCCTGCCTTTGCTTTTGGGCGTTGAGCATGAGCCATCCCCCCAGTATGCCCGTTGCCAAAACATATCCAGTCCAAGAACGTTTGTGGGCATCGAATCGAATCGTGGCCAGTGTGATGCCAATCAATAGTATAAAGGGAAGTGACCCACCTACAATATCCATCATGGCGACCGGGTACCATTGAACATTGTCCCAGGTCCAGGGGTTTTCAATGATTGTTTTGTTGGTCAACAAGCCCGATTGAGCATTGCCACTCGCTAGGACATACCCTTGAACTTGTTTCCAGTGTGTGCTCCACCATGGAAGTGCAACGACGCCAAATCCAGCGATGCCAATTCCAATGCGCTTGAGTCTCTTGTGTCTGAGAGCCCAGATGCCGGCGACTATACAAGGTCCCCAAAGAAACATTGGCGCCGTATACTTTGTCATAAATGCGGCGCCAATCCAAGCTCCCCATCCAACAGTGTGCCAGTTGTTTGAGAGTTTGTCTGATCGAATAAGGTGTGACACACTTTGGATAACACACGCTGCGGCCACCAAATCAATACCGGCATTTTCCGCCTGCAACCAAACGGGGGTCCATACCCAAAGTAGAACAAAACCCAAGACTCCGATGTTCAACCGATGAAAGGCATCGGCTATGAGCCAGATTACAAAGGCACCACCAATTAAATGGTTGTGCGCGATGTTGGGAAAAATGAGTGCAGACCCCATAAACGGTAGATAGGCAAAAGGGGGGTGTGGTCCCAAGAGACTGGAAAAACAATAGAGAAACCACTCAAACTCACCTTCCCGGAGTTGTTGGGCCAATCGTCCAGCAGTACCGATGATATGAGGGCCATCTCCCCCTGGGAAGCGTTGCTGTACCGCTATTTTATTGACGTACCAATACAGTATACCACAAACCAGTATCTCGTGAATGACTCGACCCAACCAAGGGCGTTTTGACAACATGGGGGCGATCAAGGGAGAAAGTAGTTCATCCACATTCATCCACACATATTTCATCGTCTCTTTTCCTCTATGCACATCATGACCCATCCACCAGCGGGATTCTCTCCAACAATGGGTGATGTGCAGGCTTGGATATTTGGAGGTATTTCTCCAAGAGGTTGCCAACCCGTCCAGCGTTTTGCCGCGGTGTAGCGTGACATCATGGGTATTCTACGTCCGTTGAATTGACGTTGCGCCACTAGATAAAGTTGTTGGTTGTGCACAAAAGCGAAAGGGACGGTGGTGCCGTTAAAGTGCTTTACTTCATCGGGATCCAGTGTTGGACGAAGAGGGGTTCCCTTTAGATGAACCAAGGAACCATTTTGCGTGGCAAATACGTGGGTGTCACCTTCGAAATCTACAGGAGAAGGGTCTGATATGCGTGGGGCGGAATATTGTGTCTTGCCTTCTGAACGAATTGGAGTGTTCGGTGCATTTGCGGGATCTCCAGTGTACCCACTGGGAGAGATGTACCACATTTCACCGTCGTACCATTGTGGGTCGATATAACTCTTTGTTTCCGAATCGTTGATACTCCAGTCAGTAGGGGTAAACGTTGTGCCATCAAACAAATAGCCATAGACCTTTGGATATTGTTGCTCCCACCAAGTTGGGGGACGAACTTCTTGAATGCAGGTGATGGCGAGGTTTTCGCCTGCGGTATGTGCTCCAAGACTGGTCACACCCCAAGCAACTGGACCCTGATATTCCCAGGCCTTCAGGTTTGAAGAGGTGAACCAATGAAGTACGTTCATGGCACCTGATTCTGGTGTCAACGCCAAATCAAGAGGGTGCTGTGTGCAGCCTCCCAACAAAACAAGACCAAAAGATACAAAATTCATCATACAAACTTGTATCACAACGGACTTATCCAACCAATTGACCAGAACGAATCGCATCATCATTTGTATGAAAATTTTCTTGCACGCTGTCGCTCAAATGAGATAGTCTTTTATTAGGTATTGACATGTCAAGTATTTTGGAGGGTGGATGAAGCGCAAGTTTGTTTTTACAGGTGGTGGAACGGGAGGACACGTTACCCCAGCAATTGCCATTTCTGAAGCACTACGCGATCTTTATCCAGAATCTGAATTTCGCTATGTTGGCAAAGCCGGTAAGGTGGAAGAACGAATGGTTCCCAAAGAATGGTCAGCCTACAGTTCAGCTGAACAAACTGTCCGTTTTGTTTCCACTACTTCTGGTTCGTTGAAAAGTCCAAAAGTTCTCTTTCAGTTGGGGCTTGGATTCGTACAGGCAGCGGCATTTTTGATCCGTTTTCGTCCAGACGCCATTGTAGCTACAGGGGGATATGTCTCGGCTCCAATTGTTTTTGCCAGTGGTCTCCTTAGAAAACTCAAATTGTTGAACACCAAGCTGCTTGTGCATGAAGCCAATGCAGAGTTGGGAAGGATGAACGCTGCTGCATTGCGGTTTGCTGATAAGGTTGCCGTGTCTTTTCCGGGCACGAAAGTTCCTCAGTCCAAAAAAGTCTTTGTTGGGTATCCGGTTCGCAAACGGTTGGTGGTCGAAGAATCCTCCGACAAAGCAACCAGTCAGGTTGAAGCACGTCAGAACCTAAATTTACCATCCGATGCCAAGGTTGTATTTGCATTTGGTGGCTCTCAAGGGGCTAGAACAATCAATCGTGGAATTGTAGATTCACTTCCTCTGTTGCTGACTGATCCAAAGGTGTACATTTTGCACGGGACTGGAAAGAAAATGCCAGGTAGCGCGTATTATGGAAAGGATGATGTGAAAGCACGATTGACTCCTGATTTGATTGCCAAATTGCCTTCGGATTGGGAAGAACGGTATCGATATACTGATTTCATTGACAACATGGGTGAGTATTATGCAGCCACTGATTTGGTTATCTGTCGTGGCGGTGCAGGATCTTTGGTTGAGGTTTGTGCCAATGCAATCGCTTCAATCACCATCCCCAAAGCAAACCTGCCGGGAGATCATCAAGCGGTCAATGCTCGTGTCCTTGAACAGTTGGGTGCTACCAAAGTTGTTTATGAGCGTGTCGACATTGCCTCTGGAGACTCAGTAGAGTCAATAGAACCAACAGAGTTGGCTGAACTTGTCTTTGACCTATTGAGTGATCCTGAACGTAGAAAAGAGATGGGGCGTGCTGCTCGAACTCAATACGATTCTGAAACGTCTCAACTGTGTGCTCAGATTATTGGTGGACTGTTGGAGGATGGAGATTTGCCCGAATCAAAGCCAGAGCCTGAGTTGAAGTCTGAGAGGATACTTGGAAGCAGTGATTCCAAACTGGAGTCGCTATTGGCTGCTGTCAGGCTCGGTAAGGCAGAACTTACCGACGTCGAAAGACAATTGGTTCTCTACAAGCTTGATGGTATGTCTGCCTCTTCAAGTTTGGTTTCTCCAGCTCGAGCCTGTCGGATGTTTGGATTGGGTCAATTCACCGAACGATTGGATGTTCTACTCAACTTTGCCCGCAATCCCAATAAATCACCATTCACCAGACGAGATGCTTGTAAAGGGTTGGGAAATATGGGTGTGTTAAATGATCAGGTACTAGAGTGCCTGGTGAGTGTAGCGCAAAAAGATTCTTATTTTGAAGCGGTCAATGAAGCGTTGTATTCGTTGTATAAGTTGTTCAGAACCAACGCTTCCACAGGGGGCTTGGATGTTGTCTCAGTGCAAACGCTGGCTCAAGATCTATCTCACTCACGAGAGTTTGATATTCGGATGAACGCATTGGGCCTGTTGGCTCTTTTGTGTTCGGACTTCTCTGAGATTAGAGAGCCCTTTGAAGCCAATTACTTTCATCCAAACTGGCAAGTTAGGAAGCGTATTGTAGAGTGTTTGGCAGAACTGCAAAAGGACGGTCGGATTGAAAAGGGCGAAGTCGAAGATATTTTAAACAACCGTTTTTTACAGACGTCAAATGGTTTTGATACCCACTTTCAGCTTAAAGAAGAGATCATTCAAGTGTATCAGCAAGAGTCTCGCGAGGCCTTTGTCAAAGAGTTTAAGTCTGTTATCTACTCCGGCGTCGGAACAGAAGAGAAGTCTACACAACTTCAATCTCTTTCTGGAAAAGCAAAGGAGCAAGGACTTGAATTGGGGTTGCATGACGTGCTCGATGAAGTGAAAAATGCAGTGCCGCAGAATCATTCTTTGGTTGATTTTTATCGTGAACAAATCAAGCGTCATGCCCTTGATAAGAACAAACTTCGTAGCCTAAAGACGGAGATTCTTCAACACAAAGAGGTTGCTTCTTTGCAAGACGTTTTGGATACCATCGAATTCTTACTTGGAGACGAAAGTCATGTTGTTTTTGCTCGCTGATTCCTTTTCTAATTTTCCAATCGTCAATGCCTTTACCTATACTACGACGCGCGCTTTATTGGGGTTTATGACCGCTTTTGCTTTGTCTTTGCTCTTTGGTCGTCGTATGTTTCAATGGTTGTACCTGAAAGGATACAAAGATTATCCGCGTGTCTATGGAGAAGATAAAGTTGGAAGTAAGAAGTTTACACCTACCATGGGCGGAATACTAATTGCGTTCACCGCCTTCTGTTCGATTGTTCTTTGGAGTGATTTACGAAATCCACGTGTTTGGATTGTTTTGTTGGCTATGGTTGTCTTTGGTGCCGTTGGATATTTTGATGACACCGCAAAAAAAGATGCGCAGTCAGCAGATGGTGGCATCTCTCGTTTGGGTAAGTTGATTCCTCAAACAGCTTTTGGTGCATTTTTGGGGTGTTGTGCATGGTTTAATTGGTTCGGTATGTTTCCAATGATCGATGGGGAACCTTTTGGAACTGCAATTTTGGTCCCCTTCTTTAAGGCGCCATTTATGCATCTGGCCGGTATCTTGATGGTTGGGTATGGTGCAGCTTGGTCAATCGGTATTTCCAACGCTGTTAATTATACAGATGGGTTGGATGGCATGCTTTCTGTACCGGCATTCTTCTGCTTTTTGGTTCTTGCAGTGTACGCGTTTGTGATGGGAAATATCGTCACTGCAGATTACTTGATTTATCCTTTTCTTCCTGGTGCAACTGAACTTGCGGTGGTGTCTTCAATTTTTATGGGGTGCTGCTTGGGGTTCCTTTGGTTCAATAGTTTTCCAGCAGATGTATTCATGGGGGACTTTGGATCATTGTTGCTTGGGGGCGTGTTGATGACCATAGCATTCTTGCTTCATCAAGAGGTGATACTGCTTATTTCGGGCGGGATATTTTTGTTTCAATTCTTTACCTCGGCAATCCAAGACTACTATTTTCTCCGAAAGGTTGGCGGTCGCTATTTTAGAGGTGCACCATTCCATGAGGGATTGGTCAAAAGTTATAAAATGGCCGAGGCCAAAATCGTGGTGCGCTATTGGATTGTCTCGGCTTTATTGGCTGCATTTTGTTTGGTGGTTATGAAACTTCGATAAGTATTTAGCAACGTTCAACCCCATATATTGAGCATTCGTTTTTGCGAAAGTCATTTTTGTTCAATACATTCTTTCTGAAAAGGTGATAGCCTTGATTCATTCATACTGAATCAGTATGAGATAGGGAGAATGTGTATGGGTTCATTTAGTGCTAAACACGCACTCAGTTTGATTGCTGTACTGATGGGGGTGTGGCTCGCATGGTCAGGGATTTACCAACCGCTCTTGATTTCTTTTGGAGTGGTTTCGGTAATACTAAGTGTTTATGTGACCGCATCGCTTGGTGCATTGGACAATGAAGGGCAGCCACTTCATTGGTCGCTCAAAATGTTGTGGTATGTACCGTGGTTATTGAAAGAAATTCTTGTGGCCAATATCGACGTGATGAAAAAAGTTGTTCAACCCAATTTGTCTGGTGATTCGGATAGCGCGATTTCACCAACTTGGGTCAAAGTTGCCGCTCCACAAAAAAGCCGCTTGTCCAGAACGCTGTTTGCAAACTCTATCACGTTGACACCTGGAACCGTTTCTGTCGATGCGGGCGAAGGGTATATTTGGGTTCACGCTCTTTCTAAGGAAGGAGCTGAGTCTCTCTTGGGAGAGGATGGTGGCGAGATGGGCCGTATGGCTTCAAAAATGGAGGGAGATGCATCATGATTGATCCATTGGCTTCAAATATTCTTTTCGTGGCAACCATTACCATTCTCATGACTATGCTGTTGGCTATTGTACGTGCGTTCATGGGACCTTCCGTGTATGACAGGATTCTCGCAGTCAACATGTTTGGAACAAAAACGGTGATTTTGATTGGGGTTCTTGGGTATTTGACGGGTCGTCCAGCCTTTTTGGACATCGCGCTTGTGTATGCCTTGATGAACTTTATTACGACGATTGCAATTTTGCGCTACTCTGACTTTATTGAAAGTCCTGAGCCAACTTTTGATGTTGCGTCCGACACTGTCAATGATTCAAAGGAGGGAGTATGATGCTTCAGATTGTTGGTGCAGTAGTTCTCTTGCTCGGTACCTTTGTGTGTATGTTCGGTGCAGTGGGGTTGCTTCGTTTACCAAACTTCTTTGCAAGGACACATGGTGCCAGTATTACGGACACCTTGGGCGCATTACTGTGTATTTTGGGCATGTTGATCTTCACGTTCGGCATGGACGAACCATTGAAATTTAACCTTTTGGTTGTTGTTAAATTAATTAGTATTGCTGTCTTCCTTTTGGTGACTTCGCCAATATCCGGACACGCATTGACACGTGCGGCGTATAGAAAGGGATTGGGGGGCGACGGTGCTCCAGATCTAGAAACTGTCAAAGACTTGCCAGTCGGCATTCATGGTTCAGCAGATTGCACCGAACGTTTAGAAAATGGGGTAGAGTGGTTGCCTTGGGATAAGCGTGATGAAAAGGCTGAAAGCGTGAACTCATCCGAACAGGGTGAAGGAGAGCCCTCATGACACTTGTTTCAACAATTACAATTGTCTTCTTTGTGTTACTCGTATTGGTCGCGGTCGCAATCGGTAAGATGCGCTCTTTGTTTGCTGCGGTCATGTTGTCTGGTATTTTCTCGCTCTTGTCAGCAAGTTTGTTTGTTTTGATGGATGCTGTAGATGTTGCATTTACCGAAGCTGCGGTTGGGGCCGGAATCAGTACTGTACTCATGTTGATGGTGCTGCATCTGACTGCTGATAAGGAAACGCACACCTCTGAAGTCAAGGTCTTTCCTTTGTTGATTTCTGTGATTTGTGGTGGTGTACTGTTGTACGCGACACAGGATATGCCGCATTTTGGCGACCCAAACGCGTATATTCATCAAAGTGCGACAGCCGATCATTATTTAAATACGTCCTATGATGACAGCCACATTCCAAACATTGTGACCACCATTTTGGCTTCCTATCGGGGTTATGACACATTGGGTGAAACAACAGTGGTTTTGACGGCGGCTGTGGCTGTGATGATGTTGTTGGGACGACCAAAGGAAGAAGAATACGAAGTGGCACAAGCACCAGACCCAATCATTGAGGTGGGTGCCAAAATGCTGATTCCATACATTTTGCTCTTTGCCCTATACGTTCAGTTTCATGGTGACTTTGGACCAGGCGGTGGTTTCCAAGCGGGTGTAATGTTTGCAGCAGCCTACATTTTGCACGCCTTGAGTGGTACCGTGCGTTCAGCCCAAAATGCTGCATCGGAACCGTTCGTCGAAAAATTAATTGCAATCGGTGTTCTGATTTATGCAGCGGTTGGCGTTTGGTGCTTGTTTAAAGGAGGCAACTTTCTTGAATACAATGCCCTGGATCCAGAGCATCCCGCACATGGTCAACACCTTGGTATTTTGCTTGTTGAACTTGGGGTTGGTGTGACGGTCTTCTCAGCCATGCTGATGATCTTTTATAAGTTTGCCCTTCGTGGAAAGGAGGAACGATGACGTATCTTTTGGCAGCGTCAAGTGGTGCAGGTTCAATGTCTGGTGAGGGAGTCTATAATTATGGACTCATCATATTCTTGATGATGACGGGACTGTACTTAGTTTTGGCAAAGGGAAATATGATCAAGTCCATCATTGGTTTAAATATTTTCCAAGTTTCGGTCATTATGTTTTACGTCTCGATGGGGCGTGTGGAACATGGAACAGCACCAATTTTATTGGAAAAGGATATTCCACACCATGAAACCGAACACGCCGAAGAACACGGCAGCCTTCAGACTGCCTCCTCATTGGCTTTGGTAAGCACTAGTGGGGATGGTCATTCTACGGGGCATCCTGTTGATGCTGATGAACACAAGGGTGAGCATAGCGTATCGACTGACACGGCATATTCAAATCCATTGCCACACGTTTTGATGCTCACAGCAATCGTTGTTGGCGTGGCCACTACAGCGCTTGCTTTGTCCTTGGTGGTTCGAATCCGTGAGTTCTACAACACCATTGAAGAAGACTATATTGATGAACTTGAAAAGCAAACGCTTCAAAAGGAGCTGCAGTCATGATTGAATGGTCTCAACACCTGCCCGTACTGCAAGTGGTTGTGCCGTTGATTGTGGCACCCATCATTGTATTGTGCAGAAATAAGAACATTGCCTGGTTCTTGGCTACAGCGGTTGCATTCTTCTGTTTGTATACGTCAATTCAGCTTCTCACCACAGTTCAAGAAAGTGGCCCACTTGATTATGCGATTGGTAATTGGCCACGACATGTCGGGATTGTCTACCATATTGATGTTGCAAATGCGTATATTCTGACGATTGTGTCAGCCGTTTCGGCATTTGTATTTCCATATTCATTTAAGAGTATTCAGCAGGAAATACCCGACTACAAGCTCCATCATTTCTATGCTGCTCTGGTTCTGTGTTTGACGGGGCTTTTGGGGATTGCCGCTACTGGGGATGCCTTCAACATTTTTGTCTTCTTGGAGATTTCATCCTTGAGCACCTATGCCATTGTGGCGATGGGAGACAAGCCTGGGAAGCCTCCAAGAGCATCTTTGGCTGCGTATCGCTATCTGATTATGGGAACCATTGGCGGCACGTTCATTTTGCTTGGCATTGGTTTCTTGTACATGATGACTGGAACCTTGAATATGGCGGAACTTTCTGAGAAACTCCCAGCTCTGTCGCATACATCAACAGTACGGGCAGCTTTTGCTTTCATCACTGTTGGTGCATCCATTAAACTTGCTTTGTTTCCTGTGCATATGTGGTTGCCAAACATTTATACATACGCACCCAATGTTGTGTCGGCATTCTTGTCTTCAACGGCAACAAAAGTGTCATACTATGTATTGTTGCGAGCGATGTACACTTTGTTTGGTGCGGCTTTGGCAGCACAGGCGTTGCAGCTCAAACTGTTGATTGGTCCAATGGCACTGGTGGCGATTTTCCTTGGTTCTTTCAACGCCATCAAACAGCAGAACGTGAAGAAGATATTGGCATTTTCTTCGGTTGCTCAGATTGGATACATGGTGTTGGGATTGTCAATGAACAACCTCAATGGCTTGACGGGTGGGTTGATACACTTGTTTAATCACGCTTTGATGAAGGGCGGGTTGTTTATGGCCGTTGGGTGTATGTTCTATCGGTATCAGTCGGTTGAACTGAAAGATTTGAAAGGTGTTGGTCGAACCATGCCATTGACAACTTTTGCCTTTGTATTGGGTGGATTGGGGATGATTGGCGTTCCGTTGACCGCAGGATTCATCAGTAAGTGGTATTTGGTCTTGGGAGCCTTTGATGCAGATGCATGGTGGTTGGCTGTGTTGATTTTGATTGCCTCTTTGATGGCTGTCATGTACATCTTTAAAGTTGTAGAAACCGCGTATTTTCAAGAACCAAACGCAGAAAATTCAGATGTGTCGGAAGCACCGTTGTCGATGCTCATTCCAACATATGCACTGGTCTTGGCGTCCATCTACTTTGGAATCTTTACCGAGCCAATGTTGGGTGCAGCACGTTCCGCTGCGGAAATGTTCTTGCCAACTGGGGGATTATAATGGAGATTTTAATACCACTGTTGTTGCCCTTGGTAACTGCGGCTTTAATTCAGATTTTGGGTAGGATAGCTTCTCCCAATATTAGAGATGGGGTGCACACCCTGATGGCAGCAGTAACCTTTTATTTTGTGTTGCAATTAATTGACCCAGTTATGGCTGGGGAAAGACCAGACTTCTTTGTAGCGGAGATGTTTCCAGGGTTGACGTTGTCATTTCAAGTAGAGCCTTTGGGGCTTATGTTTGCCCTCGTTGCATCTGGACTCTGGATACCCACGTCCATTTATGCTTTCGGCTACATGCGTGGCCACAATGAAGACAATCAAACGCGGTTCTTTACCTGCTTTGCGCTCGCAATTGGGTTTGCTTTGGGGGTCGCATTTAGTGAAAACTTATTAACTTTGTTTTGCTATTATGAAGCGTTGACTTTCTCAACTTTTCCATTGGTCACCCATTACCAAAACGCCGAAGCTAGAAGGGCAGGGCGCATTTATATGGGGATTTTGGTCAGTACGTCGGTTTGTTTGCTCTTGACAGGTGTTGTCAGCGTTTGGTTTTTGACGGAGAACATCACCTTTACACCCGGTGGGGTCTTTGGAGAAGGGGCTTATGAAACGTGGCAGATATCTCTGTTGCTTGGACTGTTTGCTTTCGGGACTGCCAAAGCGGCTTTGTTTCCATTTCATAAATGGTTGCCCAATGCTATGGTTGCACCAACACCTGTATCTGCCCTGTTGCACGCAGTGGCTGTTGTGAAAGCAGGGGTGTTTACCGTATTGAAAGTTGTGGTCTACATCTTCGGACTGGAGTTTCTCAGCGAACTGGGCGCCAATGACTGGTTGATGGTCGTGGCAGGGTTTACAATCTTGTTTTCTTCGACCGTTGCATTGTTCAAAGACAATCTCAAGGCCCGTTTGGCCTATTCTACCATTTCTCAGCTTGCTTATATTGTTCTGGGGGCGGCTTTTGCTACCCAAACAGCGGCACTGGGTGCCGCGATGCACATTGTGATGCACGCGGTTGGCAAAATCACCTTGTTCTTTTGTGCGGGTGCCATTTATGTTGGCGCTCACAAAAAGTACATTTCTCAGATGGATGGACTGGGTCACAAAATGCCCTTTACAATGGCAGCGTTTACGATTGCTTCATTCAGCATCATTGGTGTACCACCGTTCGGTGGAATGTGGTCGAAATGGTTCTTGGGACTGGGAGCGTTGGAAGGTGGTTCTTGGATGTTCATGTCCATTTATATGATTTCGTCCTTGTTGAGCATTGGGTATCTCATGCCCATTGTTGGTAGAGCCTACTTCAGAAAACCCTCTGAGAAAGATGAACACTTACATGAAGCACCTTGGATGTGTGTCCTTCCCCCAGTATTGACGGCTGTTGGATGTGTGTTGCTGTTCGTGTTCCCAGAAGGATTGCATGAATTATTGAGTTTGATGTTTGTGGAGGTCGGACAATGAGTCAGCATTCAAATGAAAATGATCCACTCGTGTGGTGGGTTGCTCGACCAGAAAACGCCAACAAGATTTGGTATACCTTGGTGACAGTGTGCATAGCGTTGATTGTGGTTGATTTTGGCTATCATGGATTTGTGCACGAAAAACACGGGTACTTTGTGTTTGAAACAGCCATTGCTTTCCATGGGATTTACGGATTTGGTGCGTTTGTCTTCGTCGTACTGTTGGGCAAAGAACTTAGAAAGTTGATCATGCGTCCTGAAGATTATTACACGGCTGCCTCAACAGAGTCCACTATGCAATCGCAAGATGCCCATGATGACCATGGCACAGGAAAGGGAGATCATCATGCTTGATTGGTTAACGGTTTTGCCACCTGGTGCAATCCTAATGCTGGGTGCACTCTTGGTGCCTTTTTTGCCAAAGAAGGGGCAAGCGTGGTTCGCGCTGCTTCTTCCAGTTTTGTCAGCAGGGCATTTACTGGGGTTCTTTGAAGATGGCTACACTCACAACATTGCATTGTTGGGTCTTGAGTTCAATCCAATTCGAGTGGATAGACTGGCACTCATCTTTGGGTATATCTTTCATATTGCTGCATTGTTGTCTGGTTTGTATGCCCTCAAGGTTGAAGATGCGATTCAACATCTGTCAGGGATGGTCTATGCAGGGGCAGCGATAGCGGCTGTATTTGCTGGTGACTTAATATCTCTGTTCGTTTTTTGGGAATTGACGGCGATCTCTTCAGTCTTTCTAATTTGGGCGTCGAGAAACGAAGAAGCTTTACAGTGTGGCGTACGGTACTTGATTATTCAAGTCGCTTCAGGGGTGATTCTATTGGGAGGAGCACTTCTTCACTATAAAGACACAGGGTCTTTGGCCTTTGTAAACTTCGCCGAGAGTGGGTACTTGACCACAGCAACCACTGTGATTTTGTGGTCCTTCGGAATGAAAGCGGCGTTCCCATTTTTGCACAATTGGCTACAAGATGCGTATCCCAAGGCTACTTTTTCTGGAACGGTCTTTCTGTCGGCATTTACTACAAAGTTGGCAATCTACGCCTTGGCAAGAGGCTTTGCTGGGTTTTCATTCTTAATCCCCATTGGCTGCATTATGACTGCATTTCCCATTTTCTTTGCAGTTATTGAGAATGATTTGAGAAAAGTGCTGGCTTATTCATTGAACAATCAACTCGGCTTTATGGTCGTTGGTATTGGAATCGGTACCCAGTTGGCAATTGATGGCGCCTGTGCCCATGCGTTTGCACACATTCTCTACAAGGGCCTCCTCTTTATGTGTATGGGTGCTGTTCTCTTCAGAACTGGGAC
>CBFICN010000088.1:0-15550 GCA_965661045.1 uncultured Myxococcota bacterium | reverse complement strand
GTCGGTGCTTTGGCAGCCAAAGGCGGCATTACCCACATCGTTATGCGTCAAGATTACAGCACTTGGATTGAACGCTTTGCCCATTATAAAGATGTCCTGAATCAACAAAGCGACCTCAAGCAGCTCTGGACAAATGACATGATGACACTCTATGAAGTGCAAGATGTACAACCCGATGCAGAATCTTTAAACCACCTAATTTACAGTGCGGGTGGACTAGAAAGACTGACGTGGTATCCTCGAATGTTCAATCGGTCCTCCAAACAATTCAACATTCTATTTCCCTACTCCAGTCATTATCAAACGCTCGATGTACTCAGAGAAGGCGATGCTGTAGAAACCACTGACTTGGCAGATTTGGCGTTGATTCAATTGCCCAAAGATCGCTTTGTATTCGCAGCGGACAACATTGTGACAGCCTCCCCACACTTGCGGTGGTCAAAAATCGTCGTCTCAGGGCACGACTGGCAATACATTTCTCACTATTACAACATCAAAAGTGATCAGTTCAATTTTGACATGGGCTCAGGGGTTGCCTTCACCACCACCCCAGTATCGGTCCCCCCAGAAGCGTACATCACCCCTGAAACAGGCGAAGACATTGTCAGCATTCCCTTTCAAGAAGGAGCCAGTTGGTTCTCACCCTATGAGGACATGGACATCTCCGTTCGAGAGTTGGATGCCCCCAAAGCACAGTCTGTACGGGTCATTGTACCAGATGACGGCATGGATATCCCCCCCGAAGAGGAGGATGAACACATTTGGAGGATGGTGCAGTCTGAACCCTTTGACATCCAGCCCCAAAATCTATACCACATCACCGGTCGGATCCCGCGGGTTCACAACGCCGACCTCGAACTTCGAGTCGCAATGTACTCCATTGAAGGACATTTATTGGATACCGTGACCGCAGAGATCCGAACCAGCATACCCGAGCCTCCCTTGGCGGAACGAAAGAAAAGTTTCTTGACTCCACCGGATACCGCTTTTGCGCGCATGGAGATTAGAGCCCGCAACCGTCGTCCTGGGCTCTTGGAGTTCGAAGTCCACGACATTCATTTACATGACTTACAAACATTCTCGGACCCCAATCAACTGACATTGGAACTCAAAGAGCGCTCTGGAGAACAAGATGGCAAACTTTGGGTACGACTCATCTGTTCTGATAAAGGAGGCTCCATCGGTCTTCACCTCAAAACAGAGGACAAAGAATGGATGGAAACAATCTCGACAGAGTGCCATCAGTCTGCCCATTTTACTTGGAAATACGTAAACACACCTGCTGGGTTGGATCGCCACGTTGTCTTGGAAAACCTCGAGGGCATCAATGCTGTCAACGCCTTACTGTGGACCAGTCATGAAGAATACATTCAATTAATTGATCACTTAGAACGAGAACTGTCCGACAAAATCCTGTTTCACATTGTTGACTCATCGATGTTTCAGGTGGACCAAGCCCTACCCAATCACGAACCCAATGCCAACCTTGTTTCCGGAACCATGATGCATTCGCTGAACGGGCGTCTCGAAACGACAGTGGACATTGTACACACGGCTCAATATCAGTTTCAAATTCAGGACTACCTTCCCAACAGCACCGATGGATACCACTTATTCGTTTGGAAGAAGAAAGAAGGTCGAAGATCTGGGCTTATTTATGAAGATTTCGTGCAAGGCACTGATTCAAGACGAGAATCGGAAGGTGAACATCTAGGGACAACAACCATTGCCAATCTCGACCTGCATCCAGGTCAATACGACATCACCGTTCAATTTCAGTCTTTAGAAGAACCACTCCTTACTGAGCAAGATTTTGGTACACTCACTCCAGCACAGTGGGTCACACGAGACTCAGAAGAACAAACCATACAACGCCAAATCCCAACCGAGGAACGCAATTGGGCCAGTCTCAACAGTCCCTTGTTGGAGGTGGCTGATGAAGAACCGTTGATGCTGTGGTTTCAAGCCTCGGTAGTGAATGCTCGAGAAGCCCATACAAAACTGGTCTATCTTGACGAACAGATGAATGAAGTCAAGGTTGTCTATGTACATGGGATTGATTCAGCCAGCCCTACCCCCTCTGCGGTACAACACTATGAAGAGCCCCCAGAAAACGCTAAGTATTTACGGATTCAATTTCTGGCCAAACACACCCTCACTCCCCACGAAACTGCACACTACACCATTCACGATTTGCGATTGTGGAGAATGAAAAATTCACCCGCAATTGATGCCTTGCTCTTCACGCGCAACCCGGGACTCAATTTGGAAGATTCACCCGCAAACATTGAGGTTGTGGTCAAAAAACTTGGTAAACGAGACATTTTGGTGTCCAACCCCAAGAGCAGTGAGGCCGGTACCTTCACTCGATTTGTGCTGTATGAATCCCCCATTCGACACTGGGATTTTTATTACAATGGCATTCCCATCGATGGATTTGCCGTCAATGGAATTGGATTTGGGGTCAACGTACCGGTGAACAACGCCATCATTTATGCTGAGGTTCCCTTGAACAGAATTTGGCGATATGGTATTCTCATCGGCTTGATCGGGTTCGCATTGCTTGGTCTATTGTCGACAATTAAACTCTGGCGCAAGCTCAAAGAGTCGATGAAGCGACTGCTGTCTCGAAAGGGTACTTGAGTACTGTTCTTTGCAACGGTCAACATCAAAGAGAATTGAATCTCCACGATCAATACAATATATTGTGCACCCTAGAGAAACACTGCATGACAATTCCATCCGCACAACACCAGCAAAATCTAAAACTGATTCAATCAATCTCCATCAATCGATTCGGCATTTTGATTTCAGAAAAGCGTGCGCATCGTCTAGTGACACACCAATTGAACCTGTGGGCCATTCAACGTAAAGAGCCCCTTCATACACTGCTCAAACGTGTCCAAAGAAGTACAGACAACAGTGCACTTGTCAAAGAGTTTGTCTCTCACATTACGATTGGAGAAAGTTACTTCTTTAGGCACCGAGAGCAATTGGAGGCTTTGGTTTCTTGGATCAAACACAATGTCGACCATCCGGTGCGAATTTGGTCTGCAGCCTGCTCCACTGGTTGCGAGGTCTATTCTTTGGCATACCTACTCAAAAACGCGGGCATTGAATATCATATACTGGGAACAGACATTGATCGAAAACGACTGCACATCGCTCGAAATCTAGGTCCATATGGAAAATACGCCATTCGAGGGAGGGAACAGGGTCCTCAAATGCTGATGAGTTTTGACAACGGGGTATACACCATTCACCCCTCTTGGTCCTACAATGTACATTTTGAGTATCACAACCTACAATCGACGAGTTGTCCCACCCCAAAAGTATCCTACGCCAACAATCGCAATTGGGATGTGATCATTTGTCGCAACGCTTTTATCTACTTCACACAGGAGCAAACGCGGTGTATTCTACAGCGAATGTCCAGTGTTCTAGATGCAAACGGCTCGATTTGGCTGAGTGTCAACGATGCGTTGTTTGACACCAATGCCATTTTGCACCCCCATAAGTGGAATGGTCACAGTTTTCTAAACAAACACCTTGTGCGACCTACCTCCCCCGTGCCTCTAGAAAGTACCCCACCGTCCCAAACGCATTCCAATGCAACCCAAAACAGAGCCACGGCGTCGATCGAACTGTTGAGAAAGTGCCTACAAAATGGATATGGCAACACCGCCAAGGATATGCTCGAGGAGTTGCAAGGCGCCACCCCCAACAGTTTGCCATTGAGACTGACACAAGCCGTTTTGTATGGGCAGGAGCACCATATTCAAACCGCCCTAAAAGTCTTGCGACAACTGCTCAAACGCCACCCAAACTCAGAAGAGATTCAATATTTAATGGGGTTGTTTCATTTTACCAAGCACAACTATGAAGCTGCAAAAGTGTGTTTTCAGCAAGTGTGCGTGTTGAATCCACACCACTGGAGTGCAAAAATCTACTTGGGAACAATTTTAATCAAAGAACGACGATGGCTCCAAGCAGAGATTTACTTTGAAGAAGCCCAGCAACTACTGAAAGCACCAGTGTCCTTAAACTTTTCAAGTCTGATCACCCCTCAAGGGTTTCATGAAGACCCGGCTGGAGCCAAACTCTATGTGGACAGCCAGTTAACGCGGTTGACTTAAGGCACCCCTTTCGAGTAGCAGCTCACTAATTTTCTCTGGTGAAAGTTCATAGGCAACCGTCGTTTGACGCTTTGCCGAGTCTACCATACCTGAAATCACACACGTATTCGAATCTTGTACCACTGACGTGCCACCACATTCCACCAATGTTCGTAAGCCTTCTGCACCATCGGAGCCCAACCCCGTGAGTACCACCCCCATGCTGTTGCTTTGATGCGCCTCTCCAATCGAGGTCAATAGGTGTGTTCCCGAGGGTTTAAATTGTTTATAAGGAGGACTGATCGAGTCAAGGATCATTCGTTGTCCCTTCACCATTAAATGTGCGTTTTCAGGGGCAATCCACACACCTGGTTTGAGCAACTGAGACTGGGCAACAACATTCACCGTTATGGGAATTCTACCATCTAGCCAATGTACGAAAGAAGACAAGAAACCCGCTGACATGTGTTGGACTATCAAAATGGGAATGGGATAATCGGCTGGTAAGCGTTCCAAAATGCTGACGAGGGTATTGGGACCGCCAGTTGAAACAACCATTCCTATCACGGAGAGTTTTGGTACTGACTGTGTTGTTTCAACCACCGACACTGCAAAAGGTTCTTGAACGGTTTCTTGTCGCAACTGTGTTGCCACCCGCTTCATGTCCTCTCTCGATGATGGCTTGGGAATAAACTCCACAGCGTCCAACACAGCGGTTTCAAAACCCATTCGCTGTAATGCGTCAGGTTTTGCTGCACTCATCAAAAACAAGGTTGTGTGGGGAAACTGTTTTCGAATCTGGCGCACTGCACTCAAACCATCGGTTTCTGGCATCATAATATCCAAGACAACAGCGGAATAAGAGTGTTGATGTAGCTTTGTCATTGCTACAGAAACGGAGTGCGCTACGTCAAGTGTCGCTGAAAGATGCTTGGACAATTCTCGTGTAAAGACTTGGAGAAAGAACGCAGAATCATCAACCAGCAGTAATCGCTTCGAAGACAAGGACTTACCGTTTCCACCAAGATTTCTTGGCAGCGGGTTTTGCAGACGTCGTAGGCTTTGGTGCGGTTTTCTGTGGGGTTGCTGGCGTCGGTGTCACAGGCTCTTCAAGCAACACTGCTGGTGGCATGTAAGACTCTACATCTTTGAGAAACTTATCGTCCCCCTGTCCCTTCGTGATGTACCCATCCATCCCACTCATTTGCGTCAGTTTGTCCAAATGACTGTCCGATTCAGCCGAAAAGAAGACAATCTTTGAGTCTTTGGCTTTTGGGTGCATGCGCAGAGACTTGGCAAGGTGATCTCCAGACCGCATTCCGGGAAGGTTCACATCGACCAAAATGACGTGGAAAGGATCATTGTTTCGAAATTCCCCTCGCGCTGAAGCCCAATCTTCAGCCACGGTCACAGCATGCCCTCCACCGGTCAAAACCATCTCAACGTAAGACAATACCATTATCGAATCGTCAATTGCCAGTACTCTACCACCCATTGCATCTCCTCTTTTGAGAGATTTTAACCCAGCAAATAGAGGCGACAACAACTTTTTCTAGGTTCACATCGACCCGTGCTTACGGTCCTTGATAGAGCAAGATTTGATTCTGATACATCCGCCATGGTATTGGACTTCCCCTTTGCAGTTGTTCAATGCTTGGAACCTCAATATTCGTGAAAGAAGCCTCAGCTGGGTCTGCGTCGATGGACTTCAGATTCAACACTTCAAAAGGTGGCAATTGAACGGTCAACGATGCGTCGCCACACTCAACTTGGGTGGACAGATTGCTTTGGGTTCCTGGAGAGGCCGTGTCATAGTGCAACACCAGTTTGCTTTTGGTCACGACATCATCCACAATCTCTCTATACACTGCGATGCGTTTCGGATGCAGGTCAACTTGAAGATTCGTAGTTCGAACTGTCAAGTCACAAGTAGAGAGATGCAGGGTCTCCATTACGATTTCTCCACGATCTCCCTGTATGAGGCGCGGAGAAATTGTGGCGGACAGAGGCTGAATTAACTCAAAGGGCAGCTTTGACTCCTCGAGCACATGCTTGTGGCGTTGTAAATCCCTGTCTTGCGCCAGTACCCACGGATGGAAAACCTTGTTGAACAGCAAAATCTGCAAATCCGCGTTGGCCTTAGACGGAAAACCTCTGGTGAGGTGATATTTGGCTTGTGCCAACCTCAACTGACCATCTCCCGGATGCTTAGCTATATACGATTGAATTCGCTGATACCCAACTTGCTGGGTTGTGCTTTCCGATTTCATCTCAGCCATGACCAAACTTTCCAACACAGCCCTCGACGTTGGATAACGCTGATTCACTTCTCGTAGTTTCTGAACGGCTTTGCCCAGTTCCCCTTTCTCCAAAAACTGTTCAGCCAGTTGATACCCTTCATACAATTTAGACAATTCACCGAGTTGCTGGTCTTGCTGAGTACAAGAGACCACACACAAAAAACACAGATGAAAAATAACAGAACAACACAGAGAACGAACAGACATGGATTCAACAACCTAAGCGTTTACAATGCCAATCACGGACAAAATCCGACCAGCCTGTTGGGCATCTCGACGGTACGAAGCCCACCCCTTATCAGAATGGGTACAAAACCCAGCCACTTCGATGTTGCGAACGTGAGCAGAACGCAACTGATGAGCAACTGCCAAACGACAATCCAAGTGGGGTCGCGGTGTACGCTCTTGCACACACACTTCTCGAGGAACCCCTGTTTGAACGATTGCATCAACGACTTCTTCACCCACCTCATAACGATTGACCCCAATGCACGGTCCAATGACGGCCGTGTGAACATCGTCCATCCCTGCAAGGGTTTTCAAAACAACCTTGTTGGCAATACCACGCCATCCTGCGTGTACAACGGCCACTTGAAGAGAGCTTTCTCGACCAGCAATTAGAAATACCGGCACACAATCAGCGGTTTGAACCACCAATCCAATGTCATTTAAACTGGTTCTTTGGGCATCTCCCTCTCCTTGTGGACCCGATTGCTGAACGACACGTACGATGTCTGAATGGGTTTGATCAATCAATGACCACTCAGAAAATGGACTGTTCAACCGATGGACGCGTTGTGCCACTGTATCTTTAGAATGGTTCACGGCACCATAGGTCCATCCCATCCAAACACGTGGAAAGATGGTCACTGGCTTCTTCCATTCTTGTGATTGTATCATACAAACTCCTAACTGTTATTGCCTTGTGGACGTCTTGATTGGTCAAGTTCAAATACTCTTGGATGCCCTGCCAACCAATCTGCGATGGGTTTTTGAAGCCATTCATGAGGCGTCCTGCCCTCTTTTACTTGCGTCCGAATCGCGGTCGATGACACATTGGGAAAGATCATTTGAGCCCGATGACCACTGTACCCAACTCTCCCGACAATAATTGGAGCAAACTGTTTTTCAATGGTCGCCCAGTCCTTCCATTGAGGGAGCTGAGAGACCACATCGGCCCCCACCACCAATCGAAACTGGTGATCGGGATATTGTTGTTGTAAAGCCAGTAAGGTATCAATGCTGTAGGATGGCGTCGGCAATGTTGACTCTATATCGGTCACACGCACAAAATCCCCCACCTCGAAAGCGGCAAGGCGACACCAGTGCATGCGCACCTCAAAATCCACCAGCCGTTTACTTTGAATGGACTCAAAGGCATGTTGATACACAGGCACCATCCATACTTCATCGACTGTATCGGTCCATTTTAACCATGACATCACCATCGCATGTGCAACGTGTGGCGGGTTAAAGGAGCCACCATAAACAGCTACTCTCATAAACATCTCCCACTGCAATTCCAATCCAACTGGCACCCAAAATTCGATTGTTGGAATGCCAATACAAACAGGTTAACACTGTTGAATGCAGAACAAAGATGCGATCGGTGTTTTTGACTCTGGCGTCGGTGGATTGACCGTGCTCAACGCCCTTCAACAAGCCATGCCCAATGAGTCATTCCTCTACCTTGGTGACACAGCTCGGGTGCCTTACGGTACTCGCTCGCCGGAAACAATTGTGCGGTATTCTTTCCGAGTCGCCGGGCACTTAATTCGACACAACATCAAGGCACTGGTCATCGCCTGTAACACGGCGACCTCCTATGCACTCGAGCCGCTGAGAGAAGCTTGTAGTCACTTGGGCATTCCGGTTTTTGGCGTGATCGAACCATCTTCTCAAGTAGCCCTTGAACACAGTCAAAACAACAACATCTTGGTATTGGGTACCGAAGGGACCATTCAAGGCAACAAATATACTGAAACCCTGAAAAGATTGAATCCAACTGTACAAGTACAAGGACTAGCCTGTCCCCTCTTTGTTCCATTGATTGAAGAAGGCTGGCACACACACACGGTCACAGAAACCGTCGCCCGTGAATATTTTTCCTCTATTGAAACGCTTACATCTTTTGACACAGCAATTTTGGGATGCACACACTATCCGTTGCTCAAACCATTGTTGAGTCGACTCTTCGATCACATCCATTTTGTCGACTCTGCGGAAACCACTGCTGCTCAGGTGTATGAAAAACTAAAGCAACAACAGCAATTGCAAAGCGCACCGAGACAACACTCGAGCCCACAAACACGATTTTTGGTCACCGACAACCTACAACGATTTCACAAAGTTGGTTATTATTTTGTGGGGCACCATCCAAGTCCACTGGAAATGGTAGACTTAACCGATGCTGATGAAACCATCGTCACAAAGTTATTATGATAAGACTGTACAACATACACAAGAACTATGGGCAACACGTTGCATTGAGAGACATCTCTTTCACGGTCAGCAAGGGTGAGTTCTGTTACATCACAGGCCCCTCCGGTGCTGGAAAAACAACCATGCTCAAATTACTGTACGGTGCGATTCAGCCAACGTCAGGACAGTTGCAAGTGGCTGGGATGAATCTTTCCTTGTTAAAAAAGAGCCAACTTCCCATGCTGCGCCAACAAATTGGGATTGTGTTTCAAGATTTCAAGCTCATCCCTACGCGTACCGTCGGCGAAAACATTGGTTTGGCACTCGAAGTAATTGGAACCCCTCGCCACCTGATTGAGCGTCGTGTTCAAGCGGTTCTCAATATCGTGGGCTTGCCCGGAAGAGACCACCTCTACCCCGCTTACCTTTCTGGTGGAGAGCAACAACGGGTCGCAATTGCACGAGCAATCATCAATGACCCTTCCATTTTGCTTGCGGATGAACCCACTGGTAACCTCGATGGGGCCATGGCAGTCGCCGTGATGGACATTTTGCAAAAAATCAACCTTCGTGGAACCACCGTCTTGGTTGCGACACACGATGCCGCTCTGATGAAGCGATTCCCCTACCGGTGTATCCGATTTCGCAATGGCCAATTGGAGAAGCGATGAGTCTGACCTTCTTGCAACACATCTTCCGTCGTGCCACGCGTTCTATTTGGGAAAATCTGTATTTGAATGCAGTGTCGGCAAGTGTCATCGGGGCTTCTTTAATACTCCTTGGTCTGTACAGTTTGATACAAAACAATTTGACGACGGTCATCGATTCTTGGAACAAAGATGTCCACGTATCGGTATACTTTACAGATGATACCAGCGATGAACAGCGACTGGAGATTCGAGATCAAATTCATGCAATGCCTGAAGTCGTTCAAGTGCGATACGTGTCGGAACTCGAAGCGAAAAAGTGGATGCTTGAAGAAGTCAGCGGCATAGAAGATACCCTCACTGAACTCGGTGACAACATACTGCCGTCATCCTTGGAAATTACACTCGATGCACAAATGGCAAACCCGAAACGAATTGAAGAATTCGCCAAAAAAATTCAATCGGAAGCCTTTAGCGCAATCGATTACGGCGTTGAGTGGGTGGACAAATTCAACGCATTTCTCCGAATGTTTCAAGCATTGGGGACATTTGTGGGACTCTTGATCATCATCGCAGCCATGTTTCTGGTGACCAACACGGTACATTTGGTCATTTACAATCGTCGAAACGAAATAGAAATCGCCAAACTGGTGGGGGCAACCCGCAGTTTTGTCATTTTGCCCTTTCTGATTGAAGGTGCCATTCAAGGTCTCCTGGGTGCATTGGGCGCCATTACCGGTCTCTGGATCATCCACCAAACATTGGTTAACCAATTGCAAGAAAGTGAAACCCTCAAAATGGTCACCAACCTCAGTTTCATCTCCATTGGGCAGCAACTGTCTTTGATTTTGATTGGATTGACCCTGGGACTGGTTGCGGCACTGATTGCCACCTTGCGATTTTTAAGAAAGGTTGGATAAGATGCGTCCGAATCAACCGTTTGTGCAAATTTGGCGGAAAACCTGCTTTGTTTTGGGCTTTGTTTTGGGCTGCGGTGTTGTGGGCACAGGGTGCATAGCAATGGCACAGAGCCCCGATGACCCAAGAACAAAACTGTCAGAGACATATGCCCAAGAAAAATCACTATTGGAGTCGCTGTCTCAAATCGAAAACAGTCTTCAAACACTTCAGAGCGAACTCAAAGAGTTGGTGGAACAAAAAGAAAGCATTGCCATTGAACAACTCAAACAACAGCAAAAAGTCAAAAATATAGGGGACCAATTCTCTGCCATTGAGCAACGGTTGATTGAAAAGGCCAATTTGCTCTACAAAATTCATCGGCGTGGTCTGGCCCGCATCATTTTTGGAGCAGAAAGTCCGATTGATTTGCGGCGTCGTTCGGTCTATCTACAAATTTTGATTGAATCCGACAAAGAGCAACTCAACCAACTTCGGCAACTGGTCAAAGAACGAAAGTCTGTGCTCGATAGTCTAAAGCGCAATCAAAATCAATTGGATATGCTTGAAGAAAACTTGCTGACCAAAACAACATCTCTTAAAAATGAACGCAAACACAAAGAAGAATTTCTCAGCACGGTACAACAAGAAAAAGCACTTGCCCTACAGTTTCTTAGAGAACGCCAAGCTGCCGAAAAACGCTTCACACAGTCTCTACCGTCTACACCCAAACAACCTCAAACTCTTCAACAAGTCCGAGGAACGCAGACGCAATCAACGCCTCAGAAACCTGCCTCGTTTGCTGACATGTACGGTTCCCTACAATGGCCACTGAACGGAACTGTACTGCGACGCTTTGGCAAACAGAAAGACCCCATCTCGGGACAAAGTATTCAAAGCAACGGGATTGACATTCAAGCACCCCGAGGGTCCCGTGTCCTTGCTGTCTATGATGGTGTGGTTGCCTTGGCGAAGTTCATTGATACCTATGGTCAAACGGTCGTCATCAACCACGGTCGGTACTCTACCGTCTATGCACATTTGAGTGGTCTCAATGTTCAACAGGGACAGCGAATCAAGGCTGGCACGGCCGTCGGGATGGTCGGCAACAGTGGCATTACGGACGCACAGAATACCAATTGGTTGAGTTTTGAGATACGATACAATAAGACCCCACAAGATCCATTGCGCTGGCTCAAACCCTAACGGGCTTTGTCGGCTCAAACAAAGGCTTTCTTGTTGGAAAATCTGTTCCTTTTGTTGTACTTCTTGAGTGGATATGCTGAAACGATATTTCAAAGCCTTTGGAGCGACCCTGCTTTGTTTTTCTGGCGGAATCACGGGGGGTGTTGTCGTCGCCAATGAAAGCAGTGACAATGTGGTCGATCCCTACGATGGTTTTTATACGTTCTCTCTCAATCTTCATCGAATCCAAAATGAATACATAGAACCTGTAGAGACCAAAGACTTAATCTTTCATGCGCTGTCTGGAATGGTGAATGCGCTCGATGAACATTCTGCCTACTTTCCCCCTGAAGAATACCAAACTTTACAAGAGAAAACGGGTCAATGGTCTGTCGGTGCGGGGCTTGAAGTGAACAATGAGCGCATCATCACAAAAATAGTACCCCATGGTCCAGCGTCCATCGCCGGGTTGATGGTGGGTGATCAACTCACCAAGATCAATGGTCGCTCTCTCGCTGACTGGACCGCTGGCAATATTCATGCTGCGTTCAAAAAGGAAAAAGGCAGCCAAATAGCGATTGAAATACTCAGAGATATAACCCGCGTAAACACGACAGTGGTTCTCGATGATGTACCGGTTGTGAATTATTCATTCCAGCCCATCGAGCCCGGATATGCTTATCTATCCATCAAACGCTTTTCTGGTGGATTGACGACAGACATCTTGGCAGCCTTGCAGTTGCATGCGCGAACTGTCGCGCCCATTCAAGGACTGATTCTGGACCTTCGAAACAATCCGGGGGGCAATGTACTAGAAGGCATTCAATTGGTAGATGCCTTTCTAAAAGAGGGACCAATATCGCGACTAGAGTATCGAAATAGCCAACAAAATCAGCGCTATAACGCAACCGGTCAAGACAGTGATCTTCTCGGCTTGGAATTGGTCGTCCTCATCAATGAGCAGTCGGCCTCGGCTTCCGAGTTGGTCGCAGGTGCACTTCAAGAACAGAAACGAGCGACCATTGTGGGCACCAAAAGTTTTGGAAAGGGCTCTGTTCAAAAATTGTATACCTCTGAGACCGAAGCGCTAAAACTCACCGTCGGAAGATTTACAGCAGGCACTCAGCACATCTCCAAAAAACAACCCGTCACTCCAGATATTGAAGTCCACAGCAACATGACATCCCCCAAAGATGCCCTATTCAAAGAAATCGATCAAGCCAACCTATCCAGTGCCCAAAAACAAATCATGAAGCAACATTTGGCGAAGTTGTCCAGCCCAGACAAACTGACCCCAATTCCGTGGCACCATGACTTTGAGACAAGACGTGCGCTGGACCCGGTTTTGGCTGAGGCTTGGCAGGTACTGGTGCCATGACACAAAGGAAGAAAGTATCTGTCACCATCGTAATTCTGCTTGTCACAGTTGCCACCCTGATTACGGGAATAAAATTAGGGTTTTCTTGGCTCATGCAAGAGTCGGATGAACAAATCGTTGCCACGAAGTCGGGATTTGGTCAACAAGAAACAAAGGACATCGTCGACTCAGCCTTCGCAAAAGTCAATCTACCTCAACTCGAGTTGGGCGACAGCACCTTGTCTATTGCCAGCGATGAGGTGTTGGACACCCTCCAAGAACACTTACTCGAACAGAATATCGAGATGTATGAACTCAACGATAAAGGAAACCGTACTTGGCGTATATACAATCGACTTGGGCTACAATACAACGTCGTATGGAAAGGGTTGGATACGCCGTCAACGGCAAATACCAAGACCCAAGTAGCGTTGACACAGAATATTGCCTACGATGAAACGGTTGGCACCGTAGCTCTGATACTCGCTGGAACAGAACACAAGAATCTAGAACCACTGATCGAATTGACAACGCCGCTCAATTTTGCCTTGACTCCAGCCAGTCCATTTACATTGCGCAATGCTGTTCACGCCGCTCATAACTGGCACGAAGTTCTTTTAGACACCCGCAGTCTTGCCGAAATCGAGTTTGATGCTGTTCCTTTTGCAACAGCGATTTTGTCAGATGAACTTTTTCCGATGTCTAATTTGCCGACCCATCAAACAAATACCTTACAGCAAATTTCTTTGGAGAATTCAAATGGATCGAACAATACACTGGATGCATCAGCCAAAATCTGGCTGTTGGACATCTCCGAGTACCCTGTGCGAACGGTGAAGCAGTGGATTGAAAGCCTTCCCAAGAACATTCGTTTGGTTCGACTGTCTCACTGGGATGTTGTGTCTCACTAAGCTCTGATGAACTTGCTTGTCTATTGTTGGTGTCTCAAAAAGGCAAGACTCTCGCGGAATGCACTCAGTACAACGCGGGGATTGGCACCTGTCTGTACCCCCTTTGTCCTCGGAAAATGACGCACTGGAATCTCTATCCAGTCACACTGCTGCTGGCGAAACAAAGACAACAATTCTGCGTTGATAAAAGCCCCCTGACTCTGTAATGAAAAAGATTGTAGAGTCTTGGTTGGAAACAATTTGAACGCGCAGTTCAAATCTCGAACGTCTACAGAGAATACCCGACGAACATACTGCCCCCACAGCCAAGCATTCAACTTCCGAATTGGGGGGTCGCTGCGACGTTCTCGGTATCCCAAGACCAAATCTGCCTCAGGCCTTCGCGTCCACAACCGCTCAAAATCATCGGGGTTGAACTGACCATCTGAATCCGTAAAGAATGTCCAATGAGACTCTGCCGCCTTGAAGCCCGTGACCAGCGCCGCTCCATACCCTTTGTTCGAAGCGTGGGTGATCACTCTCAATATACAATTGTGATCACACAGAGAAGCCAAAACTGTTTCAGTTTGGTCGGATGACCCATCATTGACGACAATGATTTCGGCAGAGACACCCATCTTCTTCACAACTGCGGTCCACGCTAACACGGTTGCTTCAATGTTGTCAGCCTCATTGTACGCGGGCAATACAATGGATACTTCTTTCATGGGATTAGTCGTTGGAAACGATGGTTCCTGCCAAGTCATACTCTTGCGCTTGAGTAATTTTGACGTTGACAAAATCACCGGGCGAAATGTTGGCGACGTCTGAGTTCTCAATGTACACTTGTCCATCGACTTCTGGAGCTTGACTCTCCATACGCCCCACTTGCACCCACTCGTGCTCTTCAGAGGTGCCGTCTACCAGAACCGGGACAGTCTGACCAATGTAGGCTTCATTCTTTTCTTTGGAGATGGTGGCTTGAATACCCATAAGTTCTGCTTGTCGTTCTTCTTTGATGGCGTCGTCGACTTGCCCATCCATTTTCGCAGCTTCGGTACCGTCTTCTTGGAAATACGTAAAAACACCGACGCGGTCAAAACGCTGGTCCTCAACAAAATCTTTGAGGACATCGAAGTCTTCTTGGGTCTCCCCCGGAAATCCAACAATAAAGGTCGAACGAATCGCCACGTCTGGTATGTAGGACTTGATGCGTTCGAGAATGCGTTCTTGACCAGAGCGCGTCACTCCACGTCTCATTCGCTTCAACATGGGACCCGATGCGTGCTGCAACGGAATGTCAATATAGGAACACACCTTTTCTTCTTCGGCGATGGCACGAAGCAAGGATTCCGGAAGTCCGATGGGATATGCATAATGCAGACGAATCCATTCGAGTCCGTCAATTGGGGTCAAGGCGCGAAGCAACCCACCCAAATCAGACCCATTTTTCAAATCTCTCCCATATGCGGTAGAGTCCTGAGACACCAAATTGATCTCCTTCACCCCTTGAGCAACCAATTGCTCCGCTTCCGTAACCAATGAGGGAATGGTTCTAGACCGCAACTTTCCACGCAGTGTTGGAATGATACAAAAAGCACAACGATGGTTGCACCCTTCTGAAATCTTTAAGTAGGCAGAGTGCGACTTCCAAGAAGGTACCCGTTTTGCAAACTCGTCATGAATGTACATTGGGGTATCAATAAAGCTCCGTTGAACTGGATTCTTTGTTCGCAGA
>CBFICN010000087.1:0-15806 GCA_965661045.1 uncultured Myxococcota bacterium | reverse complement strand
CCATCCAATTTGGGAAGTACCTTGAGGACTCATCAAAGTCGATGAGTTTTTCGATCTCTTTAAAGTTCAAACCATTGATTTTTATTGTCTTTTTGACTTTCAAAAAGTGATAGTAAGGCGAATTTGTCCAGTTCAGCAAGCGATCAAGTTCATCGTCTGCTTCTTGATACTTTCGATTCCTTAGACAATGTGCAACGTACCTTTTCTGCTCAGCAATCGTACGAGCACAAACCTTTTGAAATATACTCCTTCTAGAATATGCATTAAGTATTTGAATCTTATTAGATTTTTTAACATCGTAATCCTTCAAAAACAATTCCCACCGCAAGATAGTATCATTCATACCCATGCCAAAAACATCATAAAATTCAAATCCTTGATACCAAAATTTAACTTTCTCAATACCGTACTGCTCCACCATCCATTTCACAAATGAACCAACTCCCTGATATGCTTTCCCAGCTGGACTTTTCCAAAATCCAGCCGGATCGAAACTGGTCCTAAGATTCGGCAACTGTTCACTTTGATACAAAGTGGCTGACACTTGATGTGGCGTAAACCGTTCAGCTGGCCAATCTGCAGCAACCGCTAAGCCTTCTAACAAACCAATATTTGGAATACCGTTTTCATAGGTTGGCAAATGAAGCAGCCACCCACCAAAACTTGCAGAAAATATGTGAGACAATTCATGCGCAACCACTGCCTGACCATACTCCCATCGAATGTGAATCTGGTGCGTCCAAGGTCTGGCAACAAATGTATTCCTAGCCCCCATCAACCGTTGCTGGGTTTCAGCATCGGGATATACAAAGACCTCTATTTTACGTCCTTTCCAAGCAACTGGGTCTTCATCAAAAAAATTATGCAGTTCCCAATACCTAAATTCCAAGTCTTGAAATAGACTTCGCTCTTGCCTCGCATCAATATTTAACGGTGAAAAATGCACGATGAAATGCTCTGATTCAACCGTTCGTCCAAGTTCGTTCTGAACCCAAGACGAATTTCGGAGCAAAATTGGTTCTGGAAATTTTTCCATCATCAACCATTGACACAGCACCAGTGCTAAAATTACGAAATTTCTGACTGAAGACAACGCACTGAACGTCATGACAATTGTTACCGTCAACAACAGTACATGCACCCGATATCGAATCAATTCAACGCTGATTGAAATCGCCTCATCGTAAATCGAACCAGCGAACCAGCCAAAAGCAATCGAATACCCCGAAATGGCCGGCCACCAAGCCAGTCGCCACAAGAGGAACAATGCATCCAACAAAAGCAGTATGGCGACGACCCATCTGACTTTACAAATACCCATCCGGCTCAAAACCCCAATCGCACCAACAGTGGCAAGTGCCGTGACACACGGAATGAGAATCCAAAACTGGATTCCAGTCAGCCAATCACAGTTTTGTACAAGTAGTGAGTTTAAAACATAGACCACGATGACCACATTCAATGCACTGAGTTGGCGGCGAGACTCTAGAATCCACCACATCGACAAGTCTTCATCCTTGTATGGCTCCTCTACGGAAAGCAGCACAACAATGGCGGCAAGCACACCAAAAATGGCAGATGATTCATACCCCAAAATATTCAGCAATGGAAATCGGCTTACAAAAAGCGCGCTGAGCAAATAGAATAAATGCATTTTTCTACCCTACGCGTTTCAAAACACTGTGCACATCACCAAACTGCTTTTGGAAATCTTTAAAGAAGGGAGAGCAGTCAAATACGTTGGATACATCCACAAAACGCAATGCCCCCATCCCAAAAGCAAACTTGGGACGCCCAATTAGATCGACAAAGGAATGAGAAGATTTGCAGGCGGTACAATTCGGCAGGCGCATACCGTTCAATGGCGAACCTAGACCCCGCCAGTGAGTGACCGCCTCTACAAAACCTGCTGTAATAATTCCTCCTGTTTCAGGACAGAATACACGGTATCCACCTTGATGATTTGCGAACAACTCAATTGACTTGGAAGACCACAGGTCAAGCTTTCGAAAGTTGTTTATCCCAAAGTACTCTTGCCCCTTCTGGGTTGGTCTGCCCGTTCGCTCAACAAATCCATTCGATACAAGCGCTGACAACCACTCTTTGACTTTTGGTTGCGCCATGGGAAACAAGGGGTTTTCATGAACCAACAAAAGATCCAATTGAGAACGTGGAAATGGCATCTTGTACCTCTTTGAGAAATTCTAGTGTCTCATTGCAAGTCTAGAACATGAAATTCTGCTACAAAGTGAATATATTGAACTTAGACTGTTCAGACACAGAAACACTTTAGAGAATGGAGAATCAAAATGGAAATCAACGAAATCGAAAGTTATTTGGGCGAGCAAGCTGAAAACCTTCTTGGCTTCGACAATCCCAAAATCAAGAAAGAACGTCTTCACCTTCCAAGTGCAAACTTTGTGGATGATGTCTTTGCACAGTCAGACAGAAATATTCAAACGATGCGCTCATTGCAAACGTTGTTCAACCATGGGCGTTTGGGCAGTACCGGCTATGTGAGTATTTTGCCCGTAGATCAAGGGATTGAGCATTCAGCTGGTGCATCCTTTGCGAAAAATCCAGATTACTTTGATCCTCAAAACATCATTGAACTTGCCATGGAAGGTGGTTGCAACGGTGTCGCCACAACGTTTGGTGTATTGGGCTTGACTGCCAGAAAATACGCACACAAGATTCCATTCATCTTGAAGATCAACCACAATGAACTACTCACGCACCCGAATACATATGACCAGATTATGTTTGCCCAAATCAAAGACGCTTGGAACATGGGTTGCGTTGCGGTTGGGGCAACAATCTATTTTGGGTCACCGGAATCCAATCGACAGATTCAAGAGGTCGCCAAAGCTTTTGCAATGGCACATGAACTGGGAATGACGACCATTTTGTGGTGTTACCTTCGAAACTCTGGCTTTAAAGTAGATGGTCAAGATTATCACGCTTCAACCGACTTGACTGGACAAGCAAACCATTTGGGCGCAACGATCGGTGCAGATATTGTCAAGCAAAAGCAGCCAACAAACAACGGTGGCTACCAAGCGTTGAATTCCGGAAACTCATCTTACGGCAAACTGGATACACGCATCTATTCGGAATTGTCCTCTGATCATCCGATTGACTTGACACGATATCAAGTTGCAAATTGTTACATGGGACGAGTCGGTCTGATCAACTCAGGTGGTGCCAGTGGTGCCAATGACTTCGCACAAGCCGTACAAACGGCAGTCATCAATAAACGAGCAGGTGGAATGGGACTCATCTCAGGACGCAAAGCATTCCAGCGTCCTAGAGAGGAAGGAATCAAACTGCTCCATACAATCCAAGATGTCTATCTGTGTGACGATGTAACGATTGCATAACCATTTATTTTGACACACCAATACAAGTGCCAAAATGTCCCCCCACAAGTACTTGACCATACCCATTTTGTGACTACTAAGAGTGACCGGTCGAGCCACTCACTTAGGAATTTACCAGATGTCTGACGAGAAAAATAAAAGTAGCCGCGGGCTGCTAACGATCATTTTGCTAACCATGTTGATGATATTCGCTGTCCTTCTATTGGACGGTATGTCAAACAAACAACAAGACAGTTTCTCTGATTTACTTACGGCAATCAATAACGGAAATGTGACGTCTGTTACCATTAAGGGGCAGGAAATTGAGTATCAAACCAGTGGGGATACAAAGCCCAAGCACGTTACTGGACCCAAAGAGAGTGACTATCTTTTAGAACTCCTCGCAGACAAAGGAGTTCCACACACATACGAAGTTGAATCCAGTGGCTCATTCCTTCACAACATCATGCCACTGCTCACGTTTGCCATGGCTGGATTTCTAATCTACTTTGTGTTTAGACAAGTCCAAGGGGCAAATGGCAGAGCAATGAGTTTCGGCAAGTCACGCGCAAAGATGCTCGAAGATGGAGATACTCAAGTCACCTTTGCCGACGTGGCTGGTCTTGAAGAAGCCAAGGAAGAAGTAGAGGAAATTGTCGATTTTCTGAAAGAACCGCAAAAGTTCACTCGACTCGGTGGAAGAATTCCAAAAGGCGTTCTGATGGTGGGTCCTCCGGGAACAGGGAAGACACTTCTTGCAAAGGCCATCGCGGGAGAAGCCGGTGTTCCCTTTTTCTCCATCTCGGGGTCTGACTTTGTGGAGATGTTTGTTGGGGTTGGAGCCAGTCGTGTTCGAGACTTGTTCGAACAAGGAAAGAAGAACTCACCGTGTATCATTTTCATTGACGAGATTGATGCAGTTGGGCGCCAACGGGGTGCCGGAATGGGTGGTGGCCATGATGAACGTGAACAAACCTTGAACCAGTTGCTCGTTGAGATGGATGGTTTCGAAGCCAATGAAACCGTAATCCTTATCGCTGCAACCAATAGACCGGACGTATTGGATTCCGCTCTTCTTAGACCAGGTCGTTTTGATCGACAAGTCTACATTGGAAACCCTGACGTCAAAGGACGAAAAGCGATTTTAGAAGTCCATGCGAAACGAACATTGCTGGCTGACAACGTTGACTTGCTGGACATTGCCAAGGGCACACCTGGATTTAGTGGTGCGGATTTGGAAAACCTTGTCAATGAAGCCGCCCTTTTGGCTGCCAGAGCAGACAAAGACAGGGTCTATCTGGTCGATTTTGAAAATGCAAAAGACAAAGTCACTATGGGGCTAGAACGCAAGTCCATGGTCATTCCACAAGAAGAGCGTAAGAGAACGGCTTTTCACGAAGCCGGACATGCATTGGTAGCCAAAGCGTTACCAGAAGCAGACACCGTACACAAAGTCAGTATCGTTCCTCGTGGAAGGGCTCTGGGCGTCACACAAATGTTTCCCAATGAAGACCAACTGGGTGCGACAACGGAACAGTTAAATACCAAACTGGTTGTGTACATGGGTGGCCGCGCCGCAGAAGAAATTATTTTTAGTGAAATCACAACAGGCGCTCAAAATGACATCCAGCAAGCGACCAAAATCGCTCGTGCAATGGTTACAGAATACGGAATGAGCCAAGCCGTTGGTCCGATAAATCTAAATAGCGGTGGAGAAGTGTTCGTTGGACGGGACTATCAGAAGAAGTCAAGCACATCCGAACATTTGAGTCAGTTGGTTGATTCGGAAGTAAAAAAACTACTCGAGAATGCATACCAACATGCAAAAGACATCCTCCATGGCAATATGGACACGTTAAATTCAGTTGCTGAAGAACTTCTGGAAAAAGAAACCTTAGACAAGGATGAGTTTGAGCGCTTGGCAGAAAATGTTTCTTGGACACACAAGCCCTTGGTATTTGCCTAATGCCTCCCATCGTTTGTGGGATTGTCAATGCAACACCCGACTCATTTTTCGATGGTGGCAGATACAAAAGTTTAATTGACCACGCAAAAAGACTGATTGACGCCGGTGCCGACTGGATAGACATTGGTGGAGAATCCACTCGCCCGGGAGCGGATTTGGTCGAAGCGCAAGAAGAACTGGATCGTGTATTGCCATTGGTTGAAGCGTTGAGTCAGTTGGTTCCCATTAGTATCGACACCACAAAAGGCGCTGTTGCACGGGCAGCACACAATGCTGGAGCAACGATCATCAATGACGTTCGTGGTTTTCAAGACGAAGACATGCAAGAAGCATCAAAGTTGTTTGAAATTGGCATTGTTATGCACTCAAAAGGGCGACCACAAACCATGCAATCCTTGGCACAGTATGACAACATCGTCGATGACGTTTGTACATGGTTGTTGGAGCAATCCAACAAATGTCACGCAAAGAATATTTTGCTCGACCCAGGAATAGGATTTGCCAAAGAGTTGAGGCACAACCAAGCACTAATGAAACATCTCCACAAACTCACGACACTTGGTCATCCAATCATGCTTGGAACATCGCGGAAGTCATTCATCGGGCAAGTATTGAATCAACCAAATGCCGACGATAGACTTGTTGGTTCCTTGGCGACCGTGGCTGCTGGCTGGTACAGTGGGGTCCAAGCATTTAGGGTTCATGATGTACAAGAGACCAAAGACTTGTTAACAATGCTGGAGTTCCTAAAATAACGAAAATGGAGTAACGGGCTGTGGAAGTTTTATGGCTGCTGTCAACGATACAATGGATTGACATTATAGACATCGCCCTACTCAGTTATCTGGTCTATAGAGCATTGTTGATCATTCAAGGAACACGAGCCCTTCAATCATTGGCTGGATTGCTCTTTCTACTGCTGTTGTATGGACTATCGAGCACACTTGGTTTAAGTGGCGTCTTTTGGTTACTCGATAAGTTTTTTGTATATCTGGTATTGGCGATCATCATTCTTTTCCAAGAGGATATTCGAAAAGGTCTAGCAAGAGCAGGCCAATTCCTACCCAACCGCATTGCCTCTCAAGAAGTGTCTACAGTAGAGAACCTTGTGAAGACTGTCTTTGCGTTGGCTTCAAGGCGAATCGGTGCAATTATTGTATTGGAGCGCAGCGGAGTGCGGGTAATTGACGAAACGATTCAAACAGGGACTCCCTTAGATGCAGTTGTATCGGCAGAACTACTCACTGCCATCTTTCTACCCACCTCCCCTCTCCACGATGGTGCAGTCATAATTCGAAATGATCGAATCGCAGCTGCACAGTGTATTCTACCCATCAGCGACAAAGATCTATCCAAGATTTATGGGACACGTCACCGTGCTGGGATTGGTGTCACAGAAAGCACAAATGCCGCTGCATTGATTGTGAGCGAAGAGAGAGGAACTGTGGCACTCGCGTTGAACGGTGAAATGGAACTCTTTACCAACAACAATGAACTTCGACAGCGATTGCAAAGTTTGATGTCCACCCCTGTAGGAGAGGCTCAATGACTGTGCACAATGACACTCTCAAAATCAAGATCTTGGCCACCTTAATCGCAGTCTTAATCTGGGGCTGGATTCAGTTGAATGAAGAAACCACAGATGTCAAGAGAGCAACCATTGCCTACAACAAACCATCTGACTTAATTGAGACGGAAACCCTACCAGCGAGTGCTTCTGTGGAAATCAAAGGCTCCAAAGGCAGAATTCGACAAATGAGCAACACACCCTTACAAATTATTGTTGATATTTCAGATGCCCACTTGGGAAAGAACAGCCGAACTTTACAAAGCGACAATATTCAAGGGCTACCGGAAGGAGTCACTGTTGAACGCCTTACACCACCAGTTTTGGATTTTGAATTGGCTACGCCCAGCATACGAGAAATACCGATCAAGCCAAACATTGTTGGAATTCCAAATTCAGACTATAAAATATCAAGCATTGAAAGCACACCCAATTCAGTATCCATTAAAGGTCCCGAACTGCTTCTCAATGAACTGGAATACATTTCTACAAAGCCGATCAACGTACAAAATATTACTGAATCAGAAAAGTTTACAACACAAATTGTACTCAACAGTTCAGTGCTATCCATCAATCAAGCGAACCTGGTTGAAGTATTCATTGAGGTAACCGACAAATACCAGTACAAGGTGATTGAAGGGGTGGAAACAGCCTCCAATCGATTGGACTGGGAAGTATTCCCCAAACAAGTTTCGGTTCTTGCCGGAAGTTTGGAGGACAACAGTCAATTAGAGAAAACACAGTTGTTGCTCAATGTGGATACATTGATAACCGTGTTGGAAGACAGTACACAAGTCCCGTTTCAAGACGATGAATACACAGTCAGATTTGAAGAGCACCCTGAACTGTTTATGTTGATGACGTCAGTGCAACACACGATTCGGAATATAGAACCAAATGAATTCAAACTTCGCAAAATACCCCCCACAGAGAAGAGGTGAAGGATGCTTCCTCCCATTGAGTTTGGTACAGATGGTATCAGAGGCCCTTATGAAACGTTCCCGTTAGACAAAGAATCCATCATACGAGTTGCAAAAGCGATGTCATTGTTTGTTCCTAACGGCTCAATCGCGATTGCGCGTGATACAAGGGCGAGCGGTTCTGAGATTTTTCAGATTCTGGCCAGTACCTTAAGTCAACATGGCAATACTGTAGTGGATTGTGGTGTTTTACCCACTGCGGCCCTCGCATGTGTGGTTGTAGATGACCAAATGGATCTGGGTGTCGTAATTACAGCTTCTCACAATCCAGCATCCGACAATGGGATTAAGCTGTTCAACAGACATGGCTCCAAACTGAGTGATGCTGAACAGACAGAATTTCAACAAGCATTGACGCTGACTCCAAACAAGGCCACTGGAACCATACGCACACATCCAAACCCAACCGCGGCATGGAAAAGACGACTGCCCAAACCAAACTTAGTGGGCGTCAAGATACGCTTAGATTGCGCTCATGGATCAGCTTCAGGGTATGTAGAAACAATCTTGCAAGATTGTGGCGCAACGGTTCAAAGCGTAGCAAGTTCTCCAAATGGAACCAACATCAATCTACGGGTCGGTGCACTTCATCCTCCCCAAAATATTGGCGACAATGATTTGGCCATTTGCTTTGATGGCGATGCCGATCGCTTGATCCTATGTACGCCAGACGGAGTATTGGATGGGGATGATATTTTGTTCTTATTGAAGGACTCGATAAAAGGGCCCTTGGTTGGAACCATTATGTCCAATGGAGGCTTAGAGGAAGCTTTGGACGGTCGACTGCTCAGAGCAGCGGTTGGCGACAAAAACGTCTACCAAAAAATGATAGAGCACGAAGCTTCAATCGGAGCAGAACCAAGCGGCCACATTATTTTTAGAGATGGAAACATGCCTGCCGGTGATGCAACCTATGCCGCCTTAAGACTGTTGAGTGTCTGTACCCCACCCTTCCCATCGAGTTGGAAACGCTGGCCCTCTCACCAACAAAGTGTCCGATTCAAAGAAGAACAACTCCCAAATGGCCAAAAACCATCGTTGGAAGGTTGGACATCAGTGAAGGAGGCAATCAACAGTGGTCATAGAGTAATAGTCCGTTATTCTGGTACTGAACCGAAGTTCAGAATTTTGGTGGAAGGTCCCCACGCTGCAGAACATTCAAATGCAATCGCGAACGAGTTTCATACCAAAATCTGAAATACCTAGATCATAAAAGAGGATTTCAAATGCAACACCCTGCTCGACTTGGCGTAAATATTGATCACATCGCAACTTTAAGACAAGCCCGTCGGTCGACGTATCCAGACCCCGTTATGGGTGCCATGATGGCAGAACTGTATGGCGCAGCCCAAATCACCTGTCACATCCGTAGTGACCGCAGACACATCCAAGATGCTGATTTACCGAGATTGAGAGATGCCGTACAAACCCAGTTGAATGTAGAAATGGCGGCAACAGAAGAAATGATTGATCTGGTTGGAAGCATTCTTGCCCAAGCCCCCAACAGGCACAGAATAACGCTTGTGCCTGAATCTCCGACAGAAATTACAACGGAAGGTGGTTTGGACGTCGTCAAGCACCATTCACTAATATCGAAAACCACTGCGTTACTTCGAGAAAAGAACATCGCGGTATCCTTGTTCATTGATCCCCAAGTTGAACAAGTTGAGGCTTCAAATATCCCAGGTGTTGACATGATTGAAATCAACACTGCAAGCTACGCTGAGGGTGACACGCAGGATATTGCACGCATTCAAAATGCCGCTGAACGAGCTGAGCAATTGGGATTAACTGTGGCCGCCGGTCATGGGCTCACCCATTTGAATCTCCCCCTTCTATGTCAAGAAGTCCCAAAAATCGTAGAGTACAACATTGGACACAGCATTGTCGCACGAGCGGTATTTGTTGGCTGGGAAACTGCAGTTCGAGACATCTTGAACATTATCGAAAGTTGATTTGTGTAAGTATATGCCTATTAAGTTATGTTAACTTTTATAGAGACCCAGTATTCGACTTGGAGTATTTTAGAGTGAACTGAAAAAGACAAGTGCAGGCAACTGTTTATACAAGGAAACTAGAATGCTAAAAGTCTTAAAAACCTATTGGCAAGGGTGCTCTTACAACATATAATGTATATGTCGCGATGAAAATTTAAGTGCGAGGCATTTTTGCCGATAGAAAAAATGTCTTTCTATTCTCCTAGGAGTTCACCATGTCACTTGGTCTAATTAGTTTACTGATAAGCAATGCTTTTGCAGTTCCTTTGTCATCAGTTCCCGCAGGAGGGCTGGTCATCAGTGAGATCATGCACAATCCCGATGCGTCTGCTGATTACCGTGGTGAATACATCGAAATCTACAATGCTCATACAGACACTGTTGATCTAAATGGTCTTGTGGTCACTTCATCAGGAGAAGCCGGTTTCACAGTATCACAAACGGTTAACGTAGCTGCTGGAGACTACGCTGTACTCGCAGTGAGTGGAGCCATTTCATTCAACGGTGGCAATACTGAAGTGGACTATGAATATGCATACACTTCATTGAAATTGAATGGGGTTGAAACTCTGACGCTATCCAGTGGGGGCACCACTTTTGACACAATGAGCTACAACTCTAACAGTCACCCTTTGGAAGCCGGTGCTGCACTCATTTTGAACTCGAGTAGTTTGACGGCTTCTGGAAACGACAATGCTGCCAATTGGTGTACCTCAAGTACTGCGTACGGATTTGGCGATTTTGGTACTCCTGGTGCAGCAAATGATGGATGCAATACCCTCGCTGACTTGGCGCCAGGTGATCTCATCATCTCCGAAGTCATGATGGATCCTACAAAAGTGGCTGACTATCGTGGAGAGTGGATTGAAATCTACAACACCACCACGACCAACTACAACTTAAACGGGTTGCAAGTTACTTCTACCGGAAACAGTGGTTTCACCGTTTCAGAAAGCATCACGATTCCTGGTGAAGGCAGAGTGGTCCTCGCAACTCGTCTGCTTCCTTCAAGCAATGGTGGTTTCAGCCCAGATGGTGTTTACTCTTATGGAGACGTTTCTTTGGTTGTTGAAGATACTGTTACACTCAGCGCAGGTGGCACAACACTTGACTCCGTAACTTGGCAACGTTGGTCTCCGCATTGGCCTGGAACTTTGGAGCCAGGGTATTCAATGTCTCTATCCCCTTCTCTCTATGATGGAACAGCGAATGACAGCCATGACTCTTGGTGCTTGGGATCATCTACTTATGGAGACGGTGACTTTGGAACTCCTGGAGAGCCAAATGATGTATGTCCCAACGTGGATGGTGACGGTGACGGTTTTATTGCCTCAGAAGATTGTGATGACACAGATGCAAACGTGACTGTCAATACGTATTACCTTGACAATGATTCTGATACCTATGGAGACCCCTCCTCTACAGTTACTGGTTGCACAGTTCCTACCGGGTATGTAGAGGTTGCTGGTGATTGCAATGATACCAATTCCTCCATTAACCCTGACGCCATTGAAGAATGTGATTCAGTAGACAACGATTGTGATGGAGATATCGACGACAGTGATGCCGATTTGGACACCAGTACAGCATCCACTTGGTATCCAGACTCAGACAATGACAGTTACGGTGATGAAGATGCAGGTGTGATGCAGTGTGAAGCACCTACAAGTTTCATTTCTGTCGGTGGGGATTGTGATGATTCCGATGCGGGTATCAACCCGGGAGCCACAGATATTGAATTGAACGGAATCGATGAAAACTGTGATGGCGTGGACAACACTGGAACCGACAATGACGGAGATGGCTTCACTGTATCTCAAGGTGATTGCAACGACAACGACGCCAGTATCAACCCAAACGCGACCGAGACTTGTGACGGTGTAGACAATGATTGTGACACATTGATCGACGATGCCGACACGGGGGTTACTGGAACCACAGATTACTTCTTTGACAACGACTCCGACGGTTTTGCCGGAAGCTCAAGTGTTGCAGCCTGTACACAACCCAGTGGAACATTCGTTACATCCACAGACTGTGACGATTCAGATGCCTCAGTGTTCCCCAATGCAACAGAAATCATCGACGATGGTATTGATCAAAACTGTGATTCTGGTGACTTGTGCTATGTTGATGCGGACGACGACGGGTTCCGTACAGAGAGTACAACAGCCTCGGCTGATCTCGACTGTTTAGACTCTGGTGAAGGTGAGTCAAGTGACACACTGGATTGTGACGACACGTCATCATCTGTCAATCCAAACGCCATTGAAGTGTGCGACTCTTTAGACAATGACTGTGATGGAGACATCGACGACAGTGATTCTAGTGTCGACACATCAACAGGCACTATTTTCTATGCAGACAGCGATGATGATTTGTACGGAGATGCCAACAACACTGTACAAACTTGTGCACGACCCGCCGGCTACGTGACAAACGCACTTGACTGTGATGATACAAACAACCAAATCAAACCGGTAGATGGTGATGGTGATGGTGTCGATCGTTGTAACAACGACTGCGATGACAACGACGAGTTCTCTTATCCGGGTGCTGCTGAAACCGAGTCTGCAACGGACTGTATGACGGATGCAGACTCAGATGGTTATGGTGATACCACTGCGCCAAGTGGTGGTGTATCAGGTACTGACTGTGATGACTCTGAGGCCGCAGCAAACCCTGGCGCTGATGAAATTTGCGATGGCATTGACAATGACTGCGATAATGACATCGACGATGCAGACTCTAGCGTTACGGATGCAACCACGTGGTATGCCGATAGCGACAATGATACGTTTGGTGATTCTTCAAACACCTCTGTTTCCTGTTCTCAGCCTTCAGGGTTTGTCAGTGATGACAGTGACTGTGACGATGCTTCATCGGCTGTCAATCCGAACGCCACGGAAACCTGTGACGGCATTGACAATGACTGTGACAACTTGATCGATGATGACGATACGGGAGTTACAGGCACAACAACGTTCTTCGCCGATGGTGACTCGGACGGCTTCGGTGATTCTTCAAACACGTCAGATGCCTGTTCACAACCGACTGGATTTGTCACCGACAATACAGACTGTGATGACTCAAGCAGTGCGGCCTTCCCAGGCGCAACTGAAGTGTGCGACAGTATCGACAATGACTGTGACACAGAAATCGATGAAGGAACAGGTGGCAATACCTTCTACCTGGACAGCGACAACGATGGATTTGGAGACAGTACCCAAACAACAGACTCTTGTGAGCAACCCACAGGATACGTCGCAGACAACACCGATTGCAATGACAGTGATGCAAGTGTATTCCCTGGTGCTGCAGAAGTGTGTTTGGACGGAGTGGATTCCGACTGTGACAACACAGACTCATTGGGTGCATGCGATGGTACAGTCGCCGATGATGACTTCACCATTACCGGCGTCGGATCTGGTGATCGACTTGGTCAAGCAATCTCATATGCTGGAAACGTGACCGGTGATACCACCAATGACTTCGTCTTGGGTTCTCGCTGGAATGGTTCTGAAGCGGGTGCAGTGTATGTATTTGCGGGTTCTCCTTCATTGAGTGGGAGCGCAAGTGCCAGTACAGCAGATGTAACGATTACAGGTTCTGGAAGTGAACGATTTGGTTTCAGCGTAGCCGGTGGAACCTCCATGCTTGGTGGCATCAATGGTGACTTCAATGGCGATGGCAATGACGACCTGTTGATCGGTGCTCCAAATGCTGACGTTGAAGGTTCAGCCATCGGAGCTGCATACATGTTTTATGGGCCGCTTAGTGCTGATACAACTTCTGCCTCTGCGGATGTTGTCTTCACTGGTCAGTTCGGTCAAGACCCAACCACTCCGTCCAACCACAATGCTGTAAATACAGGGTACTCTGTAGCGTTTGTGGGTGACATTAACAACGATGGCATTGGAGACATCGCAATCGGAGACCCATCGAAGAAAAATAGTGGAGCGACCAACGGTGAAGCATACCTCATTTTCGGGAGAGCAGACACTTTTGATGGTGATGGAACTCAGCTGACTGGACAATACGAAGGAACCGTTTCCCTCAACGAAGTGACTTGGCGGTCTACGTTGGGACGTGAAATCAAGTCCGAAGGCACGTCTCGTGAGCAAATGGGTGGAGCCATTGACGCAATTGGAGATGTCAACGGTGACGGCATCGACGATTTGGCCATTGGTGCATACCGTTGGGACCAAAGTTCTTCCAATGTAAATCAAAACAATGGTGCGGTATTTGTTTGGTACGGTGGTGGAAGTCTCTATTCACAAAATTTGGTGGATGGAGATGGGAACGCAACCAACAACCCACTGTTGGTCTCACACAACGCCTCAAACCATACGGCTGACGTGACCATATTGGGTCCAAGTGCTGGGGATGCGATCGGACGCTCTCTCTCTGGAGCCGGCGACTTTGATGGCGATGGAAACTTGGACATCATCGTTGGTTCTGAACACGCAGGAAGCAATGCCGGTATGGCGATGATCGTCAACGGGTCTGGAACGACCATTGCAACCTTCACTGGTGAAAGTGCTGGAGACGCAGCGGGTCGTTGGGTTTCTTCTCTTGGCGATGTCAATGGTGATGGACGCTCAGAAGTACTCGTTGGTGCAAAGTTGGCGGATGCCAATGGAACTGATTCTGGTGCCACCTACATTGTTCTTGGTGGCGCATCTGGCACAAACAGTTTGGGTACTGCAGAGGTTTTCCTTACTGGAGCTGGCGCAGGAAACGAAACTGGTATGAACCTATCGGGATTGGATGACATGGATGGCGATGGCATTTCTGAAATCTTGATTGGTAGTTACCGTACAAGTTCGGATAGTGGTGCCGTCCAGTTGATTTTTGGAAGCACTTTCCAGTAATCTTTCTGTCCACATCAAAAAGGGAGCCAGTGCTCCCTTTTTACATGCTCACGATTTGATCAGACCGATGAAACAAGGAGATTTTGATGACCAATTTATTGATGATTTGTACAGGTAACATTTGTCGTTCCCCCATCGCCGAAGGACTCGCACCGGTAATTGGCCGCTCAATGAATGTTGATATCCAAGCAAAATCAGCCGGAACCTTAGGGTTGGTGAATCGTGCCGCAGATGTAAAGTCTGTTCAAGTCTGCCAAGACATCAACCTCGATATCTCGCAACATCGAAGTCAACCCATCACACAGGAGTTGATCGAATGGGCTACGTACATATTGGTCATGGAACGCAAACACGCAAGACATGTACGCCATCATTATGACAATGCCGATGACAAAATATTGGAGCTCGGTATGTTTTGCGGCCGCCCCAGCATTCCAGATCCCATTGGAAAGAAACTGCGCGATTTCAAAATTTGTCGAGATCAAATTGACCGTGGACTAAAAAGTTTTGTCTCCCAACTAAAATAAGTCCAGTGCAAGAGTTTACAGTCTAGAATTTACAGCCAAAAATTTACACTCATGAGTTTACAAGGACCCGAATGACAAATTGGGAACGAACCAGACTTCGCCTCGCTCAGTCAACGGTTCTGGATTGATTCCCAAGTCAAAAGCGATGGGCCCAATTACAGTACTGTATCGAACGCCAACCCCAACACAGTAGCGCAACAAAGGATCAATCCCCAGTTGCATAGAATCACTCGAACTGTATGGGGAAATATAGTCCAGATGACCAACATCCACAAAGGTGACCAAGCTGGATTCATTCATATCCCAGCGTCCCAAAGGATAGTGGAGCTCCAGATTGAGCAGTGCAAAGTACTCCCCGCCGGTTGTTGTCCATCGTTCACTGGAATCCTGTCTAAAGGAATCATCAATCAGCCCATCCAATTGCTCTGGATAATCATAATCGGACCAGGCTCTTGCATTGGCAGGTCCCACTTGGTTTCGGGCAAAGCCCCGCATAGAGTTCGATCCCCCCAAGAAAAATCGTTCTTCCAATGGCA
>CBFICN010000086.1:8063-15831 GCA_965661045.1 uncultured Myxococcota bacterium | reverse complement strand
TGAAAGAGGCAAAATTTGAACGAGAGGTGTTGGAAAGTCGACCGTCCGTTTTGGATGGTGTAGAGAGACTATGTGTCAATGGTTGCTATGAGATGGGTGATCTGCTTCCATATATGCAGACGGTAAAAGACTTTGAACTGGAGCAATTTGTCCCCTTTGAGTTTACACTGGTGGATGATACCCTTCCAAAAGGAGCGCTGTGTGATGAAACCCGTATGGATTCACGCGAACAGACGATATACCAACTGAAGTTTATGCCTTCAGTGCGCAGTATTGACGATTTAGAGTTGTTGTATCTTCGTCATCTTGCTCATCAAAGAGATGCCCTACAAGGTCGAGCAAAGATCAATCAAAAAGTGGTGCGTGAGTTCAATGCGATGCAAGCGAAGGGGCAAAGTCTCCCTTGGCTAGAGACATTACTTGATGAAGGAGTGCATGTTCTGAACCTCAGTACCTATACCTGTATTCATGATGGGCATCGTTGGTGGTTACACCGCTACAATGATTCAAATGGAACCGGTGCTGAGTATGCGTCGTATATTCAAGAACAGAAGTCTTCGGTAGATAATTATATGTACTCACCGGAACTCAATCTTAAACGGTTGATTGCCACGGGTCCTTACAACAAATCACAGTTGGTGGATTATCCGGTCTATCGATACAACAGTACCCATGTTCCGATTTCCGACTTGAAAGCGCTTCCTTCTTTACGAAAATTAGTGGTCCGTGTGCAACTGACAAGCGAGCAAGTGGATGCACTCTGGGAGTTGGAACAACTCGAAGAACTGGTGTTGAATGGTCAACAATTGAGAAGACTGCCACCTGGTATTGGACAATTGCGAAACTTGAAACGGCTGTTTGTAACGAGCAATGATTTACAGACTTTGCCGGAGGAGTTGTCTAAGTGTACAAATCTTGAGTATCTGAGCGTCTTCAACAATCCAATTGAGACGTGTCCAGATTCTCTCCAGCAGTTGCCGAAGTTGGGTTGTGTGATTGGGGAACATGTCAAAAGTTGGATTCCAGATTTGACCGGTCAAGGAACTTGGGAAGCCCACTCTATGTATAACTCGATCTACACTGTCGCTGCGCCTTCTAGTTAGCCCGCGGTATCGTTGACAGAACAATCCCCTTCTGCAAAAGAGATTCCCACATCTGAATTGTCAGATCGAACAACCCGTATTGGTAATGATTTTTACCAATACGACGTGATTTCTTATGTCTTAGGAGTGGTGGGATTGACGCTTCGGGAAGTCCGAGATGCGTTGAAATCAGGAGATGTCAGCACATTGTCTGCGAAATCACTCTCTGAAGAGCACGTTCAGGTATTGATAGATATGTTCAAACAGCGGGAATATGGTGAACTTGAACAGTGCACGATGGACTGGATTGTCGATAATATTGGTTTGTCTCCCAAAGCGGAGGAACGTTGGGACAGATTGAAGTCGAGTCTGTAATCACGATAAAGCATCGAGAGTCGTTCACGCAAACGAAGATTTTATCAGGTAACGCACTGTTGGCTTTCTAGTTCAGGGACGCCGTCTCCAAAGACCCAGTACGCCAATCAATCCCGGTAAAGCAAACACTGACAGTATTGTTGATTGACGAACTTGTGCGGTTGTCATTTGAATGGTCACGTCACTTGGAATCGAACTGGTCGGTCGGTCATCTGCCAATAGGTGCTGGAGCATTTGGATGAAGAATTGGGCGTTGTGTTGGTTTTGTTCTATCCAAGCATTTTGGATGATACTGGATGTTCCCATGACCATCAGGTGTGGTTTGGGAGAGCCTGATTGAATGGAGTCGACTTCTACCAGTAATGGGACATGCCCGATGATGTCAGCCCCGTTAGGACTTGGTGTGTCAGCAGTGTAGCCTGTCTCAGCCCAGGATTGTGGGGAGGCGTGTAGAAGTTCTACAGTCAATGTGGTGGTGTTGTCCGGTATCCTAGAAATGGATCGAACATTTTGCAGCAGGAGGTTCTGATGGCTCAGCGACAAGGAAGGGTGCTCGGTGAGCGCGTATTGAGACAACAACAGGGTTGTGGGATTTCCATGAGCTTGGAAATTCGGATTGACTTCAATCACAAAGTCGTCTTTGAGTTGCACCCCCCAGTCTGCAAGCCATTGTTGAGAAACAGTTTTTGTAGTGGGATCGATCAATAGAATGGATGGTGTCGCTTGGAGGTGAGCGTCGAGCCATTCACGTTGTAAGGGGGTTGTTCGTCCAGCGATGACAAAGAGACTACACTCTTGATCAATCCTCTTTAGGGGATCGATGATCTTGAGTTCATAGTCAAGTTTGAGCAAGGATTCGGTCAGTTGTCCAAAACCAGTTGGCGATGTTCCATCGAAGAGACTGGCTTCACCCCCATTTTGAGTAAAGCAAAGGGTGTACGTTTCTGGATAGAGCAATCGTCGCAGTCCAGATTCAATGTCTGAAGGATATAGAGACGTGAGCAATACCGTTCGGACTTCTACACCATTTTGAGTCAATCGAAGTGTGACACCCCGTTCGGCTCCCGGTGATCGAGTGCTGTTTGTTAACCAAGTTACAGGAATGTTTAGGCCTGCCGTTTCCAAGGTGCGCAAATGCTGGGTGATCTGTCGATGTCGAAAATCCGTGTCTTCCAAATCGATGCTGATTTCAACGGGGTTGTTGCTGTTCCAAAGCATCGTTACACTTTCTTCTGACAACGGTGGACGGGTCTCGTTGACATCCCAGTATCGATCATATCGACTGATCAGGCTGTTGCTCATCAATAGGACAATTACCCACAACAATGGTGTCAATCGAAGATCCCAGGGTCTACCACGTGAATAGCGTTTCGCCGAGAGACCATCTTGGGCGTGGTACAAACAAAACGCTCCCACAGAAAAGAAGTAGAAGGTGTCTAGAACCCCAATCCATCCATCCAAATATTCTTGTATTTTGGGAAGTGGAGAGATGGCATCCAGTACAGGTACAGATTGAACCGTGCCGACAAACCACAACAACAGGATTGTACTGGTGGATACAAACCAGGACATCAAGGGCTTTTGGGTATGGGCACTACTCCAGATCCCAACTGCAATCCACAAGACCATCAACAAACCACTGCTCATATATCCAAGACTCCATCGGATCCAGTTGAGTTCGGCATGCCAGTCCAACAGTCCCACGAGAGGCAAAGTGGACAGCAGCAGTGTGCCTGTGAAGCAGGCCGTGCCCACCGCTTTTCCCAGAATAATACTGGCATCTGAAAGCGGCGCTGTTTGATAGAGTCGCAGTCTGTGAAAAGCCTGTTCTCCACTGATGCTGTGCATGGTCAAGGCAGGAACAATCATCAACAGCAGTAAGTTGAGCGTAGAGAAAAAGGTGGGGAGAAGGGTGTTGTGCAATTCAACCCCTTGGCCGCCAAGCAGTGGATTGCTACTTTCCCACAGCAACATCGAAAGGGTCAACCCATTCAGTAGCGTGAACCCAACGAGCGTTGTCCACCCCATCCCAGAACGAAAAAACTCTGCGACCGTCCAGCGGGCAACGGTGTGAATGGAACGCCAACTCATCGCAACCTTCTCATCGCAGCCGTCTCAGTTCCAACAGACCATGATCAACGAGGGTGTGTGCAATCACAGAACGGTCTCGCGGGTGACATTGTAGGGTTATGGTGTGTCCTTGAAGGTGTACATTTTTAATGTTGTCCAGTGCATGAAGCTTTTCAATGATGGTGTCCTCTAGTCTTTCGACTGTGCACTGTAGAGTCCACAAGATGTCTTCATGCTCCAACAGGGTTCCATTGTCGATCCACACAATTCGATCGCTGACCGCTTCAACCTCGCTCAAAATGTGCGAGGAGAAAAATACTGTTCTGTTCGAACTTCGGACGTTCTTAAGCCAACTTTCAAATCTTTGTCGGCCACTGGGATCTAAGCCAGACGTTGGTTCATCGAGCAGCAACAGTTTGGGCTTGTGACACCAAGCCTGAGCGATGCCCACCCACTGTCTCCATCCTTTAGAGAGCGTATGGATGGTGCTGTGGGCGACGCTTTGTAGGTTGAACTCCGTCAGCAATTCTATGACACGATGGGATGGATTGGGTACCCCTCGAAGCTGTGCAGTGAACAGTAGGTTTTCATACACGGTGGCGTTTGGGTACAGTGGAAGTTTGTCTGGGACGTATCCCAGTTTGGTTTTGTATTCTTGAGATGCCCAAATGTCGGTGCCATTCCACAAAATACGCCCCTCTGTGGGGTGAATGCACTGGCTGAGTATTTCCAACGTGGTTGTTTTTCCCGCCCCATTGTTCCCAACAAACCCAACGATCTCACCTTCTGTTAAGGTGAAAGAAATATTCTGTAGAACGGTCTTATCGCCGATGGTGTGTGTGAGATTGTCTACCTGAAGCATGAAGAGTCTTAACCGTTGTTCATCTAGAATGGAAGTTTGCTGTTTCAGATACGGTTGAACCAGCCGCCTGGCAAGCGGATCAGCACATTGTAGAAGTCTGTGATACACTGACTATGATTTTATTGAGGGAGAGACGTGTACACGATGGCTTTTATGTGGATTGCCCTTATGGGGTGTCGTGCACCGGCACCCGAGCAGTATGACGAACTGATTTCCTATATGGTGGAACATTACCATGACGATCCCGTCTACTTAGAAGAAGGCGTCGATCAACTCTTTGCACTGTTGGACGAAGACGTTGCCAAAAAACTCGGACGTGGTCAACGCATTCAAGCCTTGACATCTGAAGCCATTGAAACCGTAGAGCCAGGCCTCACCGAGCAACCAGAACTGCTTGGGATCGTTCGTTCCAGAGACTTTCCATACAGTGTGGAAGATTTGGCGTACACCAATTTTATGGTCCATCCACGGGATGTGTTTACCAATCCAGACGCCATCAATGAACGGACTTACATTGGCGAGCCAGAATGCTTTGTGGAAGGAGAGTGCGACAAACTTGAATATGAAGCCACGTTGCAACGATTTTTGCCACTGGGGATCGATGCAACCATTTATTTTCACACGCACATTCGATGGGTCGAGTCCGATTTGGGTCCGGTCTTTGTCCAGCAACGTTGGTTGACAGACACCCCTGAAGTCAGCGTGGACTGGATTCACTTGAACCACGGATACTCTTTTGCGGTGACCATCCCGTGGGTGGATGAAAGCGACGATGCGATTTATGCCAAGCAGATTGAGCACATTTGGGGGGATATTGCACTCGGGGACATGCCCATTCCCGAAGAGGGGGCGTTTATGGTTGCCAGTGACGTGTTGGGTGGAATTCTTCGTCAGTTTGAAGAGTATCTGGACACAAACCCTCGTTGATGGTGCAGATGCTGACTCGATTCTTTGAGTGGTTCTGTTTGCCCGTCTCGTTGAGACTTTGGCAAGGAGGGCTGTTTTGGGTGGGACTCTTTGCCAGTATGATGCTCTGGATTGACGCCATCACTCCTATTGCAGAGGCATCCTATTGTTTTATGGACGCCGTTTTGTGGGTGGACGGCTTGATCAACTTTCAGTATGGCGATGTGGTGAGTGGACAGGTTGAGGGGGATCGTCCTCCGCTGAGTCTTTGGATGGGGGCTTGGCTGTACGCGTTTGGCTATACGGAGGTGCAAGCCCTGCAAATGGTTGCCCGCATTGCGATCGCTGGACTGGTGGCGACGATGACCGTGGCACTGGTGCGCTGGACGTCTGCGCTGGTCGCTGGGTTTTCAGTTTGGATGCTTTTGAGTTCCGCGGCCTTTGGAAAACTGACGCTGTGGCTGAATGCGGAAATGCTGATCAATGCACTGTTTGTGGTGCACCTTTGTGTGGGTGTTCAAGTGTTGCGGTTGTTCAACGAGTCTAGTGACGACGTCAGTGAAGGAGCAGACAAAACAGCACACGGATCGTGGGCCAGACGGACTTGGTTGGCACTGTTGGGGCTCTGTGCGGGGCTAGCGGTATGCGCCAAAGAGCAAGGGATTTTGTTGCTTCCATGTTCGATAGTTGGACTGTTGTGCTTGTCCTTCAAAGGTTATTCTGGCACATGGGGTCGAGAAATTCTCTCTCGGCTTGGTTGGTATGGACTGGGTGCTGCACCATTGCTTGGTTGGTACAGTGTACATTTGTACGCACAGTGGGTGTATGGAGAAAAATGGCGCATCTTTCAAGCAGATTTGTTGCTGATGGCCAGTCGAGATTCTTTTGCCGAGCAAATGACTGCAGAAACCACGTGGGGTACATTTGCCAAGCGTTTCGGCAACCACGACTCTTGGTGGTCATTTTTTGAAGCCTCAAGTGCCTCTTTGATGCAGGACATGGTCTCGCCAATGGTCGCGGTGCTGGGTTTCTTTCTACTGACTCTTGGAGCCATGGCCGTGGGGAGAGTAAGACAGTGGACTGGGATGCAGTTCAATATTCGAGAGGGGCTGTGGATGGGGCTGCATTTGTTGGCGGTAGTCCCTTTGTTGATCGTCCCCATCTTTGAGCCCTATCATTACACCGTGTTGTGGGCACCGGTGGTGATACTGTTGGCGTGGTCCAGTCAACAGTGGGTCAACGGCCTACGTTGGTTGGGACTTCCGGTGTTGGGGCTCTTTGTCTTTTGTTTGTTCGATGCGGCCGATTATCAACGTACGTTAACAGTGGAACGAGAAAGTTGTATTTCAACGCGCTTGATTCCAGTGCGAACTTGGATCAGTCATCAAGCGTCTCAACGGGCCATCTTGTGGGTGACCGACTCATTGACGCTCTATGACCGTTCCTTGTATCCGCAGCGCATCAAACCCTTTTCGACCTATGACGACCGCTGTTCCGACAAAGATTATTTGGCGGTGTCTGGGTTGAGCAATGAGGCACACCTTTTTGCCCAAGAGCAGGAGACGTATCCCAACGCTTGGATCAAAGAGCACGAAATACCGTCCATCAACAAAGAAGTTTGGCAGATTTACCGATCAGACTGTAGCAAACGGTAGAAGCCATCCCGTTTCTCAAAATTGTAGACCCAAACTGTATTTGCCAAGTACCTTTTCATCAAAAATAGACGTGCCACCCTGCTCTCCAGCGCCAGCGCAGACCATCAATGGCAGTAAATGCTCTTCTCTGGGATGGCAAAGTCTTGCAGCAGGGGCGATGGTCCAGTTTCGAAGGTGTTCGAGCATGTCCTTTCGTGACATCTGTAAACAGGTGTGTTTCAACCAGTCATGAAACGCTTGATTTGCCTCATTGTGTTTGGGGTCTGACGAGAAGAATGCACGCAGGTTGTGGTAGGAAAATCCTGAACCCAACACCAAGATATTGTCGTCTCGCAATTTTGATAAAGCTTCACCCAGCGCAATGTGGAGTGCCGGATCCAGACCGCGGTGCAGAGAGATTTGAACAATGGGTATATTCGCTTTTGGGTACATTAATTTAAGCGGAACAAATACACCGTGGTCTAACTTTCTTGCTGGATTGAGGGTACTGGGCAGTTTTGATGCTGTTAAGATGCTGTGAATTCGCTTGGCCAATCTTGGCTCACCTTTGCAGGGATACTGGATTTGATAGGCTTCTTTTGGAAAACCACCATAGTCATACAATAAGTCTGGTTCGGGATTGGAGGTGATTTCAAATGTCGACGCTTCCCAATGTGCACTGATTAGCACAATGGCTGAGGGCGCAGTGTACCTTTTGGGTAGGGTTCGCAAAAATTGGATCAAAGAGTGGTGTCTAGGGTCATCGAGTAGGGGGAGAGGACCGCCACCATGTGGGATGAATATTGAATAGAGCATTGAATTACCGCGTAAACTTGATC
>CBFICN010000086.1:0-8053 GCA_965661045.1 uncultured Myxococcota bacterium | reverse complement strand
CACCAATCCAACTGGCCTTGAAGTCAACGATGCGCTTTGAGGACTCGATGTACACTTTTCCGAACCCTTGTCCATCCATGTCCATGTAGAGCGTCCAGTCGGAGTTGGACTTCCAGATTCCAGACCAATCGGTTGTGTAGAAGGGGCTTGGGCTGTGAATGCGAACCCAATCGTGCTCGTAGTCTGGACAGAGCATCCAAATCAAATCCGGATGGTCAGGCTCGTGTTGGAAGTCTATACTGCATCGACCGTTGAGTCTAATTCGCAGTGTGTTCTCAAAGTCCAGCCATTTGGCTTTTTGAATGGTGGCTTGTTGGGACGGTGGAATGAGTAGGGTCCACAGTTTCTTGCCGTCGTCGATCACCAACAGTTCACCTTCGCGTTCGTGGAACCAGATCCCGTCACTTGGATGGGTTGGGAGGGAGCGTTTGAGGGTGTGGGTTTGGGTCACGTTGCGGTTGGTCATCGTGAGGCGACCATCGGCCATGCCAAATCGGGTGTTGTTCACTGTAAGGGTTTGAGAGGCCCAGTCCCAATCTCCCAATAGTACGGTGGGTTTTCGGTTCATGAGCACGATGGGCATCTTTCCATCGCGCATGACGGGGATCAGTACTTTGACACCGCTTTCTGACACCCAATAGCCAGTGAGATTCGTTGTGTGGACTTCTTGTGCCGTCGCTACATGTGGCATGAGTGAGCAGAGCCACAACATGCCCATCCAACTGAACAGACGATTGAACAGCCAACCAAACAGTGGATGGGGCTTGGTGAATGCGATTGCTATGGACGGTGACATCACTGAGCACCTTGAATGATCCACTGCTCAATGATTTGCTGTTCGGAAGCACTCAATGGTGTACCGTTTCGTGGCATTTGCACACCGTAGGCAGCGGTGCCTTGAATCTTCAAGTACATGTAGGAGTTTGTTGCGTCGCCCGGTGTAATCCAAGGCATGTTTGCAGGTGCACTGGAACTGTAGTCGTCTCCGGCTTGGGTGTTGAGAAGGGTGTTCAGGTCAGAGAATGGACCTGCGTGACAAGCCGTACACCCTGCACCTTGCAGGATCGGAAGAACATCCGATGCATAACTGTAGGTGATGCCAGAACCACCACAGGCGTTGTTTTCAGCACCCGGCGTACCGTAGTCTCCAGAGTTGAGAACGTTGGTGGCATCACACCAGTTTGGACCTGTGTCGTTGTCGACTTCGTTGTAGTATGACGGATCGAGATTCATAGATGCACCCGTTGGATTCGGGAAAGTTTGTCCATTGTCCCACGCGACCATATCGATGAGTCCCAAGTCGTTGCTGAGGCGAATCTCATCGTCGCTGTTCGACAAGGTCATCTGTGAACCATACGCGTAATCGACGAGGATCCCACCGTTGCTCGCTGCGTCATCGCTCTTGGCAAGCACAACATAACTGTCGGCTTCGACAACCAGCGTTTGACCCACAGTAAAGGAATCATTGCCCAAGTCGCTGATTTCGAGCCCCACCAAATTGAGGTGGTTCGACGTGGTGTTGTAGATTTCAAACCACTCACCGTCGACATCGTTGACTGCTGCGGGGTTTTGCATAATCTCAGTGATGACGACGTCACCTGTCTGGAGATCGCTGGCGGTGATGAGTAAGCCTTCATCGGCGTACCCATCGCAGTTGTCGTCGATGCCGTCGCCTTGATCGTCCACCATGCCTGGGTTGATCACCGCATTGGTGTCGTTGCAGTCAGTACCGTTGTACTGGTCGGATAGATAGCCATCGCCATCTTGATCAAAGTCGTTGGCACCGTCACAGTTTGCATCCACACCATCGTACCAAGCGTCGGTTGCACCCAAGTATGTCGTGGCTTCTGTATCGTCACAGTCTGTTCCACCATAGTCAATCGAGTCCTGTCCATCACCGTCGGCATCAAAGTCACTGGCGCCATCACAGTCAGCATCCACACCATCGTAGTACACTTCGGCTGTGCCTGGGTTGATGGCTGGGTCAGACGTGTCACAGTCATCTCCACCGACAATGGCCGGTGCGCCGTTCCAGCCACCGCTGTCAATCGAGCACTCTACATAGAAGTCCCCATCCAAATCGACTTCTACGGTCGGCAGAGAACCACCGCACTGGTTGATGAGACCATCACACAGTTCAGGGGCGTTTGGATAGGTTTGGCTGCGACCATCGTCACAGTCATTGTTGTCTTGGATGTAGCCTGTCGGTTGTGTACAAGATTGGGTGGTGTTGTTTGGGTTTCCATAGCCGTCGTTGTCCGCGTCTGCATACCAAACAGTGGCCGGTGTGATGTTTGGATTGATGTCGTCGCAGTCCAAACCACCATATTGATCGGAATCATACCCATCGCCATCTTGATCAAAGTCGCTGGCGCCATCGCAATTGGAATCCACGTCATCGTACCAATCATCGACCGCTACCGGATTGATACTTGGGTCAGTGTCGTCACAGTCCCCTTGAGAAGGCGTGTATCCGTCGCCATCTTGGTCCAGTTCAGACAGGCCATCGTCTGGTGTGCCATCGCAGTTGTCGTCAATTCCATCGTTGTTGGCGTCGGAGGCAGACGTATTGATCAGAGCATTGGTGTCGTCACAGTCTACGCCACCGTAATCAGAAGATCGTTCTCCGTCACCATCTTGGTCGTAATCGTCGAGTCCATCACAGTTTGAGTCTGATCCGTCGTACCAAAGGTCTGTCGCACCCACATAGATGTTCACATCGGTGTCATCGCAGTCATCGCCTCCATATTGGTCCGAATCTTGACCATCGCCATCTTGATCAAAGTCATTGGCGCCATCACAGTTGGAATCGACGCCATCATACCAAGCGTCTACAGCACCAACATAGATGGTGGCATCGGTGTCGTTGCAATCGGTACCGCCGTTGCTCAGAACGTCAAACCCATCGCCATCTTGGTCAAAGTCATTGTCTTCAGCACAATCTTGATCGATGCCGTCGTACCATACTTCTGTGGCGCCAGGATAGATGGTGGAGTCGTTGTCGTTACAGTCCCCATCGGCGTTGGTGAAGCCATCGTTGTCATTGTCGACAATGGCGGCATCCTCATCCACCTGCCCGTCGCAGTTGTTGTCCACACCGTCCAGTGTGTCATCGCTCGCTGCAGGGCTGATGTTCTCATCGGTGTCATTGCAGTCTGTACCACCGTACTGCTGGGCGTCAAATCCATCGCCATCTTGGTCATAGTCTGAGCCACCGTCACAATCTTGATCAATGCCGTTGTACCACACTTCGGTTGTGCCTGGATTGATTTGGGGATCCAAATCCTGACAGTCGGCACCGCCCACTACGGACGCTGCACCAACCCAGCCGGTTGCATCAATCTCACAGATGGCATAGCCATCTTGATCCTGATCTTCTTCACTGACCGGTATGACCCCATCGCAATCGTTGTCGGCACCGTCACAGATTTCCAAAGCATCTGGATTGGAATTGTCATTGCTGTCGTCGCAATCTCCTTCATCCAAAATGTAGCCCGCGGGTTGTATGCAACCAGCTTGTGTGTTGTTGCTGTCACCAAAGCCATCGGCATCGAGGTCCGCAAACCATACTGTCTGGGTGTTGATCAGTGCCTCGGTGTCATCACAGTCTACACCACCATAGCCAGCCGCGGTTTCACCGTCTCCATCTTGATCAAAGTCGTCATCTCCATTGCAATTTTGATCGACACCGTCATACCAAACTTCGCTGGCGCCAGGATTGATGTTTGGATTGTTGTCGTCACAGTCGCCGTCAAGATTGGTGTATCCGTCACCGTCTTGATCGGTTCCACCAACGCCTTCGTCCACTTGCCCATTGCAGTTGTTGTCTACGTTGTCAGCAGTGTTGTCGGATGCGTTTGGATTGATGTCGGCATTGCTGTCGTCGCAGTCGGTTCCGCCATACTGATCTGAATCGAAGCCATCTTGGTCGGCATCGTAATCTGAATCGCCATAGCAATCTTCATCTTTGCCATTGTAATAGGTTTCCGGTGCGCCATAATAGATGGCTGGATTTTCGTCGTTGCAGTCGGTTCCATTGAACTGCAGGCTGTCATCCCCATCGCCATCTTGGTCGTAATCGGAGAGTTCATCACAGTTTTGATCGATCCCATCGTAATAAACCTCCGTTGCAGTCGGATTGATGTCTGGATCGGCGTCATCACAGTCTCCATCGACCGTTGAGAAACCGTCTCCATCAAAGTCAAAGCCTTCGTCGCTGATGCCATTGCAGTTGTCATCGACACCATCGCCATTGTCGTCGGCTGCAGACGTATTGATGTCGGCATTGCTGTCGTCACAGTCCACACCTCCATAGTCAACTGAATCTTCCCCATCGCCATCTTGATCGTAATCACTGTTTCCGTCACAGTTTTGGTCGACGCCGTCGTACCAAATCTCCGTGGCTTGTGTGTTGATGGTGGCGTCAATGTCCATACAGTCTGTACCACCTTGGTCCATACTCTCTTCCCCGTCGCCATCTTGGTCATTGTCGTTGGCTCCGTCGCAGTTTGAATCAACGCCGTCGTACCAAGTTTCCGGTGCGCCGGGGTAGACACTGGCATCGTTGTCGTCGCAGTCACCCGAGTCTGTTGTGTAGCCATCGCCATCGTTGTCTGTGGCTCCGTCTTCGTCGATTTGACCATCACAGTCATTGTCGATTCCGTCGTTGTTGGCGTCGACAATTCCTGGATTGATCAGCATGTCCTCATCGTTGCAGTCGGTCCCACCATAGTCGATGGAGTCGTAGCCATCTTCGTCTTTGTCGTAGTCCGAATTGCCACCACAATCTGAGTCAAACCCATCGTACCAGGGGTCGTTGGCGCCTACGTAGATGTATCGACTGGTGTCATCACAGTCGGTTCCGCCGTACTGGTCTGAGTCAAAGCCATCACCATCTTGATCGTAATCAGAGTCGCCTCCACAGTCTTGATCGACACCGTCATACCAGATTTCAGTAGCGCCAGGATAGATGTTGATGTCCTCGTCGTTGCAGTCCCCGTCGGATGAGCGGAACCCATCACCGTCATTGTCGAGTTCGTCTTCGTCGGCCGAACCATCACAGTCATCGTCAACACCATCGGCATTGTCATCGGTGATGCTGGGGTTGATCAGTTCGTTGGTGTCGTTGCAGTCCAGTCCACCATAATCCGAAGAACTGTATCCATCGCCATCTTGATCAAAGTCGTCGGCTCCATCACAATCCGAATCGACTCCATCGTACCAAGTGTCTACAGCACCAGGGAACACGGTTGGGTCAGAATCGTTGCAATCGCCTTCGTCTTCAGTGACGCCATCCCCATCAAGATCGCTGGATACACCACCGTTGTCAATGAAGCCGTCGCAGTCATCGTCGACGCCGTTGTTGTTGTCATCGTCTCCTTGAGAGTTGACGTTTGGATCGGTGTCGTCACAGTCATTGCCAGTGTAATCCAAAGAGTCTTCCCCGTCGCCATCTTGGTCGTAATCGGAGAGTCCGTCACAGTTTGAATCTACACCGTCGTACCAGATTTCTGTGGCGTTGGGGTTGATTGAGGCGTCTTCGTCGTTGCAGTCACCGTTGCTTTCGTCGAAGCCGTCGCCATCTTGGTCACCGGCCTGAGCACCTTCGTCGATTTGTCCGTCGCAGTTGTTGTCAACCCCATCCAAATTGGCATCGGAAGCACTGGTATTAATTAAGGCGTCGGTATCGTCACAGTCGGTTCCACCATACTGGTCGGAGTCTTCCCCGTCACCATCTTGATCAAAGTCAGAATTTTCTGCACAGTCTGCATCTACACCGTCGTACCAAGTGTCTACAGCACCTGGATATACGGTTGGATCTGTATCATCGCAGTCACCGTCAGACGTACTGAACCCGTCACCGTCTACGTCGCTGGACTGAACGCCTTCGTCGATCTGTCCGTCGCAGTTGTTGTCAATTCCGTTGGGGGTGTCGTCGACCATCCCCGGGTTGGTGTTTGGATCGTTGTCGCCACAGTCGCCAGCTTGCGCCACATAGCCTGCCGGGGCAGAACAGTCATACAGCGTGTTGTTGTCATCGCCATAGCCATCGTTGTCGTTGTCGAGGTACCAGATAAGCCCGTCCAATACTGCGGCATTGGTGTCATCACAATCGTCTCCGCCATACTGATTGGATACAAAGCCATCGAGGTCTTGGTCATAATCAGACAGTCCATCGCAGTTTTGATCGACGCCGTCGTACCAAATTTCCGTGGCGTCTGGGTTGATGTTTGGATCAGAATCATCACAGTCGCCATCTGAAGCCTCGAAGCCATCCCCATCGTTGTCGGTGGATTGAGACATGCCATCATCGGGTGTTCCGTCACAGTCGTCGTCAATGCCGTCATTGTTGTCGTCCGGTGCTGACGTATTGATGTCTGGATCGGTATCGTTGCAGTCTAGTCCACCGTATTGATCAGAATCTTCACCGTCGCCATCTTGGTCATAATCGGAAAGCCCATCGCAGTTGGCATCAATGCCGTCATACCACGCGTCTACAGCACCTGGGAATACATTTGGATCAGCATCGTCGCAGTCGCCGGCATCAACGGTGTATCCATCTCCGTCAAGATCAGAAGACTGTTGCACATCATCGTCAATTTGTCCGTCACAGTCATCGTCAATTCCGTCTTCGGTATCGTCAAGGACTTGGGTGTTGATCGTTTCATCGGTGTCGTTGCAGTCGGTTCCACCATACTGATCAGAGTCTTCGCCGTCGCCATCTTGGTCAAAGTCGGATAGCCCGTCACAGTTTTGGTCAATGCCGTCGTACCAGATTTCAGTTCCCGTCGTGTTGATTGTGGCATCGGTGTCGTCACAGTCGTCTCCACCGTAATCGGCAGAGTCTTCCCCATCCATATCGGCATCAAAGTCAGAAAGGCCATCACAGTTCTGATCCAGTCCATCGTAATAGACTTCGGTGGCATCTGGATTGACATTTGGATCGGTGTCGTCACAATCTCCATCGGTGAGGGCAAATCCGTCTCCATCGCTGTCATTTGACTGATTGCCTCCATTGTCTGGAATGCCGTCGCAGTCATCGTCGACGCCATTGGTGTTGTCATCGTCCCCTTGAGAATTGACGTTTGGATCGGTGTCGTCACAATCGGTACCGTTGTAGTCAAGGCTCTCCTCTCCGTCCCCATCTTGGTCGAAGTCGTTGTCTCCGGCACAATCGGAGTCTACACCGTCGTACCAAGTGTCTACTGCCCCTGGATATACGGTTGGGTCTGTATCATCACAATCACCTGCTGCTTCATCGAATCCATCGCCGTCTAAGTCAGAACTGGTGTTTCCACCGTCATCGATCAAGCCGTTGCAGTCGTCGTCAACGCCATCATTGTTGTCATCAATCGCCGAGGTGTTGATGTTTGGATCGGTGTCGTTACAGTCCTCTCCACCGTAGTCTGCTGAGTCTTCCCCATCTTCATCTTGGTCAAAATCAGAGAGCCCATCGCAGTTTTGGTCAACGCCATCGTAATAAATTTCTGTAGCCCCTGTATAGATATAGGTGTCGGTATCGTCGCAGTCGGTTCCACCATAGTCGAAAGCATCTTCACCATCGAGGTCGGCATCAAAATCAGAGCGCCCGTCGCAGTCTGAGTCAACCCCGTCATAGTAGGTGTCTACAGCCCCTGGATACACAGTCGGATCAGAGTCATCACAATCGCCAGCCGCTTCACTGTACCCATCGCCATCTTGATCGAGTGACGCACCACCGTCGTCGGCAATCCCAGAACAGTCATCGTCAATGCCGTCGTTGTTGGTGTCATCGGCATCCACATTGATGGCAGGGTTTTCGTCATCGCAGTCATCCCCACCGTACTCGATCGATAGGAAGCCGTCTTCATCTTGATCGAAATCGTCCAGTCCATCGCAGTTTTGATCAATGCCGTCGTACCAGATTTCGGTTGCAGCTGAATTGACAGCGGGATCGGCGTCGTCGCAGTCACTGCCTGTATAGTCTGCAGACATTTCCCCATCGCCATCTTGGTCAAAGTCATTGGCACCGTCGCAGTCAGAATCAATCGCATCGTACCAAGTTTCAGGGGCT
>CBFICN010000085.1:0-16020 GCA_965661045.1 uncultured Myxococcota bacterium | reverse complement strand
CTAGCCTGGCTTCATGCACCAATGGAAACAGTGTATGGTATACCTGAGACAACTCACCGGCTGCCACTTGAGCCACAATATCTTCGGACAAAGCGTCTTGAGACAACTGGACGTACCGTTGAAGGCGTCGAAGTTCTATGGATTGTTCTGCCGGTGAAAGAGACAACATGCGTCCAATCACCCGTACAAGTGTGGTTTCTACTGTCATGGGAGCCCCTTACTTGTACGAAACAGTCAAAATCTCATATTCAATGACCTTGCTGGGTAATTTGATAACGACATCATCGCCCGGTCCGTTTCCGAGCAATGCTTTCGCCACAGGTGTGAGATAAGAAATCTGTCCTTTCGATACATTCGCCTCGTCAGTTCCTACGATTCTATAGGTCACCTCATTTTCATCTTCGTCCAACAACACAACCGTTGATCCGAAGACTACTTTTTTGTTCTCATCTTCATCATCCAAATCATTCCCCGGCAATCTGGTCACATCGATGATTTCAGCACGGCTAAGCTTCACTTCAAGGTCTTGAATCATCCCTTCGCACATCGCTTGACGCTCCTTGGCATCCTCATACTCTGAATTTTCAGAGATATCTCCATGGGCGCGTGCTTCTTCGATGTCTTTGACAATCTTGTACCTCTCTTCGTTTGATAGATAGGACAGTTTCTCTTCCAGTGCTTTGTGCCCTTCAGGGGTCATTAAAAATTTTTCCATGTTTTCCTCATAATCTCAATGTATTGACGGGAGTTCCCCGTTTGGTCGCTATATGCATGGAATCTGTACATGTCATTCCATGCAGAGTCACCGTTGCGCTTCAAATGTGAGAACTTCTTTCGTCAACGTGCGACAAACTCGACCAGTCAGTTTTTTGCCCATGATGGGCTCGTTGATTCCTTTGCTTTGGAACGGCAAATTTGGGCGCCATTCTTGGGTGGGATCAAAGATAACTATATCCAAATCAGCACCCAAATGCAACCCCTTGTCCAGACCCAAAAAGCGCGCTGGTGCAAAACACATCTTATCCCATATCGTGGGAAGATCTTTCAGAACCGTATGGGCAATGCTGAGTGCAGTTTCAATCCCCATGGCTCCAGGCAACGACATCGAAAACTCACAGTCCTGCTCCACGCGGGTCAACGGTACGTGATGTGAAAATATCATTGATACTGAACCAGTTTGAATGGCATTGAGCAACCCTTGTGGATCGTCTCGTAAGGGTGGATAGATGTGCAAACTTGGATTGTACAAATCTTCGTCTATCGATGCGTCCGACAACATCAATGACCGTGCTGAGACCGCCGCGGTATAATGGCCTTGCACTGGACGTTGTTGCCCTTGAGGCAAGCTGTGACTTGAACCCACCGGCAAAATGCAACACTGCGCTTGCGTGTCTTTTTCAAGAGCCAAAATGCGCTGTACCCCGAGTTGTTCACTCGCCAAAGGAATTCCCGCCAGACCAATCTTGGCTGAAACCTCCCCCTCGTGCATCACCCCTTCAGAATCCAAATCTGGGTCACTGGGGGTTAGGAATATAGGCAACCCCAATCGTTGAGCATACTGCATCGAACGACGCAAGACCACTGAAGACCGCAAAGGTTGATTTCCATCACACACACCAATAATTCCAGCTCGCTTCATCAACCCCATCTCAGCGAGTTCTTCTCCAGCCATCCCAACAGTCAATGCACCCAAGGCATGATACCGAACGGCATACTTGGCTGAACGAGCCAACAAGTCCGTAACCACAGCTGGATTGTCAACACAAGGTGCGCCCCAAGGACCCAATACGACATCGGTATACCCACCCGCCAAAGCGGCCCGTGTCAAGGAATCAAAATTTTCTCGATGCTGAACGCCCAACTCACCACAAAAGGTCCGAAGATCAACAAGGCCAGGTGCCACCCATTTTCCAACGCAATTGATAACCTCTGCAGAATCTGGAATGGTTGGTACAGCGCCTTGCTCATACAAGTAAATCGCTTCCAACGTACCATTTTGAGTCCAGACATCTCCAATGCCATTCACCCCCGTAACAGCACAATAAACACGTCCACCCTGAAGAACCCGTCGCATTAGACCTCCTGCTGCCCCGACAATGCCAGATGCAACAACGCCATCCGAATCGCAATTCCATTGGTTACTTGCTCCATCACCACAGATCTTGGATCATCTAGAACATCGGGCATCATTTCCACACCGTGGTTAATTGGACCTGGATGCATCACCAAGCAATGCTGTTGACAGCGTCGTAGACGTTCCATGTTCATTCCATACAAAGACGCGTATTCTTCAACAGAGGGCAACATCGCTCGCCCCAAACGTTCTCGTTGAACCCTCAACATCATCAACGCATCTACTGAGCCTACGAGTTCGTCTATCGAATCGACCACGTTGACGCCTAGATGCTCAAAGGACGTTGGGCACATGGTTCCTGGTCCAGCAATTGACACCCGAGCACCCATCGTTTGCAGACCAAAAATGTTGGAGCGAGCCACTCGAGAATGTTGGATATCTCCTACAATGCCAATGTGTTTCCCTGATAGATCACCCAACTGATCACGCATGGTGAGCATGTCCAACAAGCCCTGTGAGGGATGTTCATTGATACCGTCGCCCGCGTTGATGACCGACCAAGAAAACTCTCGAGCCAATAAATGGGGCGCACCAGTCTGTGAATGCCGCAACACCATTGCATCGGGAGACATGGCATTGAGATTTTTGGCCGTATCCAACAATGTCTCTCCTTTTTTTGAAGAAGACGTGGATGTCGAAAAAGAAATCACATCTGCACTCAAGCGCTTGGCTGCAACTTCAAAAGACAATTTGGTACGCGTCGAATTTTCAAAGAATGCCATGATGACCGTCCGACCACGTAATGTCGGAACTTTCTTCACTGCCCGCTTGGAAACATCTCTAAACTGAACGGCTGTATCCAATATTCTGGTAATTTGAGATGGCGACATCCTTCGCAAACCCAAGACATCCTTGGGCCAGTATACGTTATTTTCCATAGACGCCCTCTTCGATCACAACACGATCGGCGTCACCATGTTCCGTCAAGTGTACTTGCACCTTTGTACTCCGTGGACACTCAATCACTTTTGCTACAAAGTCCGGTTGAATTGGCAACTCTCGATGTCCTCTATCCACCAACACCAGCAACTTGATCCACTCTGGTCTGCCATAATCCATCAGTTCTTGCATGGCAGAACGAATGGTGCGCCCTGTAAACAGCACATCGTCCACCAACAATATGCGTTTCCCTTCCAACGTGAGTGGGAGATTCGATCCGCCGAATGTTGGGTGCTCAAGCCCAGTATACAAATCGTCTCGATAGAGGGTGATATCGATATGGTAAACCGGCAACACTCCCCCTGTTCGCTCGGCAATCTTATTTGCCAGTCTGCGCGCCAAGACATCTCCTCCACGCACAATGCCAATGAGCACAAACGATGACAGTTCTTCACGCAGTATTTGATTCACCAATGAATCCACCCACACAGCGACCGTTTGATTGTCTATTTGCTCCATGAATGCCCCCCACACGCTTACATGCGTATCATTTCTGCGCCATTCGACCCACCGCTGGTCAACGTTGTCAACGTTGATCAATTACACCGTTGCGATTGATGGAAGAGTACACCGAAAACTCTCGAGACAAGTCGATTGGCGCCCCTGGAATATCGATACTAATTGGCGCAACCCAGATACACTCGACACTGAACTGCGATTGACTTTCTCGAAAAGAGCAATCTCGATCTGCAATGTACAACGGAATGTGGTTCTTTTTCATACCGCTGTACACTTTCTGCTCAGCCGAACTTGCCGAGCCTGTAACCTCATAGGTCAGCACCGCATCCTTGACGATCTTCTTCATGTTCCAAGCGGTCCAATAGGGTGGAAAATATACGGAGACACCGCCAAGTAAAGCCACCGTAAAGATCAACAGCAACCAGTTCTCTACTTTTCCACGTCTATTTTGTCGTCGCATCCTTTTCGCCCTTCGCATCTCACAGATTTCGTTGATTACTTTTCGTCAAGCTTCAACACGGCCATAAATGCATCTTGTGGGATTTCCACAGACCCAACAGACTTCATTCGCTTTTTACCAGCCTTCTGCTTTTCCAACAATTTTCGTTTACGAGAAATGTCTCCACCATAACATTTGGCGGTTACGTCTTTGCGCATCGCTTTGACGGTAGATCGAGCCACAATTTTGTTTCCAATGGCGGCTTGAATGGCCACTTCGTACATTTGACGCGGAATGAACTCTTTGAGTTTCTTGGTTAAGGCATTGCCCTTGTAAAACGCCTGGTCTTTGTGACAAATGACAGAAAGGGCATCAACAGAATCACCGTTGACCAAAATGTCGAGTTTGACTAGATTGCTGCTCTTCCACTCGCCAATTTCATAATCCATACTGGCGTACCCTCGAGAGCAACTCTTCAAGCGGTCGAAAAAGTCCAAAACCACTTCGCCATAGGGAATGTCATAGACAATCTGAACACGATTTCCAGCAGAATAGATCATTTCTACTTGTACACCCCGTCGCTCAGTCGCCAGTTTCAACACTGGACCAACGAATTCTTGAGGCACGTGAATCGTCAAACGAGCGATTGGTTCAAAGATGTGGGCTATCTCTTGGGGCTCTGGCAACTTAGACGGCGAATGCACCATCAGCGTATCCCCTTTTGTAGTTTCCACTTTGTAAATGACCGAAGGCGATGTGTTGATCAGATCCAGGTTGTACTCCCGCTCCAATCGCTCCTGTATCACTTCCATATGGAGCAACCCCAAGTATCCGCAACGGAATCCAAAACCCAGTGCGTCGGAGTTTTCCTTCTCAAAAGAGAACGCCGCATCATTGAGTTGCAATTTTTTCAACGCCTTTTCGAGAGGCTCAAAATCCTTCGAGTCAATTGGATAAATTCCACTGTAGACCATCGGTTTGATTTCCGAAAACCCTTCCAATGGCTCTTCAGCCGGTTTGTCTTTGTGGGTAATGGTGTCCCCAACCTTGGCATCCGCCAACTGCTTGATTCCACAAATCAAATACCCCACCTCTCCGGCTGACAACTCTTGTCGTTCCACCATTTCTGGTGCAAATACACCAATGCGGTTGACTTCATATTGCGCTTTGGAATCCATCAAAATGATCTTTTCTCCCTTCTTGATGACTCCATCCATGACACGCATGACGATGACAACACCAACGTAGGAATCAAACCAAGAATCCACAATCAAGGATCGCAATCGATCTTCATCTTTGCCCGTTGGTGGAGGAACGTGTAGAACCAAAGCCTCCAATGCCTCTTGAATGCCAATGCCAGTTTTTGCCGAGCACATCACCGCACCCGACGCGTCGAGACCAATCACCTCTTCGATTTCTTCGGCCACCCGATCAACATCGGCACTTGGTAGATCAATCTTGTTGAGAATCGGAATGATTTCCAAGTCTTGATCCAACGCCAAATACACATTGGACAACGTCTGCGCCTCAACGCCCTGTGCGGCATCTACGACCAAGAGTGCCCCTTCACAGGCTGCCAATGACCGAGATACCTCATAGGTAAAGTCCACGTGTCCCGGAGTGTCGATCAGATTCAATAAGTAGGTTTCACCATTTAACGCTGTGTACGGCATCGCAACTGTTTGCGCCTTGATCGTAATCCCACGTTCACGCTCCAAATCCATCTTGTCCAAATACTGAGCACGCTGATCCCGTTCCGAAACAAGTTTGGTCTCCTGCATGAATCGATCTGCAATGGTCGACTTTCCATGGTCAATGTGGGCAATGATGGCAAAATTTCGAATGTGGGACTTTTGAAACTTCATACTATTCCTTCGTGTTAGACACCGCGTCCAATTCCACAGTATTTGAGGCCGGCTGTTCGAACTGCACTTGGATCATAAATGTTGCGGCCATCATACACATATCGTCCTTTGAGTTTCTCGGCTACCATAGACCAATCTGGGTTTTTAAAATCCGACCACTCGGTCATCAAAATTAATGCATCCGCATTGTACAACGCCGTCTCTGCACTTTGCGCATAATCGATCAGATCTCCAATCTCCTGTTGGACATTGCTCATGGCCTCGGGATCATAGGCAACTACGGTCGCGCCACGCTTTCGAAGTTCTTCGATCATATACAAGGCTGGTGCCTCACGGGTGTCGTCGGTCTGGGGTTTAAACGCCAATCCCCACATGGCAAAGCGACGACCTCTTAAGTCTTCTCCAAAATCCGAAACAATCTTGGGCATCAGCACAACTTTCTGTTCGGCGTTGACCGCTTCCACGGCCGTTGCGATCTGCATTGTAACGCCGACCTGATCCGCCATATGAATCAATGCCTTGACATCCTTGGGAAAGCACGAACCGCCGTATCCAACGCCCGCATACAAAAACTTTGAGCCAATCCTAGAGTCAGATCCTGTCCCCAAACGAACGGAATCTATGTCTGCCCCTGCCGCATCACACAGACGGGCCAACTCGTTTGCGAAGGAAATCTTGGTTGCCAACAATGAGTTGGCAGCGTACTTCGTGATTTCTGCCGATCGATTGTCCATAAAATAGACTGGGTGACCGGCTTTGATAAAAGAAGCATACAACTTTTCTATTTGGGTCCGGGCTTTGGGTTTCTGATACCCAACAACGATCCGATCTGGAGATTCAAAATCTTCAATGGCCACACCCTCTCGTAAAAACTCAGGATTTGATACGACGTCGACAACGTTAGACCCCCTCAAAATATCTCGAACCATATCTGCAGTACCAACGGGAACTGTCGATTTAATGACCACAATCGCTCCGACAGAAGCATACTCTCCAATTTGCTTAGCGACCGCTTCCACAGCCCCAAGATTGGCTGATCCATCTGGAGAACTGGGGGTTCCTACGGCAATATAAATCACCTCAGCCATTGCCATCTCTGTCGCCGCATCGGTTGAGCAGCGCAGTGTCCCCGCTTCGAAGTTCCGTGTGACAATCTCATCCAGTCCAGGTTCATAAATTGGTAGAACTCCCTTTTGAAGGTTGCGTATCTTTTCTACATCTCGATCAATGCAGCACACGTGGTGACCTCTGTCTGACAAACAAACACCCACAACCAAGCCAACATACCCTGTTCCAACAACACAGACTTTCATTTCTTTCTCCACTGTCAGCCTACAACAACGTAGTCCTACACATTTCGACAGTTCATCTGTCGACTTGAACCTTCATACAATAGAGTCGGTTTATAACACAACCCACACACTTTTCCCACCGTTCTGAAAAAGAAGGGATCTGATTGACAGATGTGACAAAAAAGAATATGTGTGTACAGTAAAGAACAACCAATATTGGTGTGTTCACTATGTAAGAAACCTAAATAAACTGTATATACCGAACAATATTAAAAACACTTGCTGTTCAACGGTTGTTCGAAATCGGGAGAAAACAATGGCCACTCACAAGGATGCATTGAAAAGACAACGTCAAAATGAAAAGCGCAATGCGCGCAATCGTTACTACATCAAAGGAATGCGCTTCTTAAACAAAGAATTTTACGCGGCGTTGGATTCTGGAGATGAAGCATTGAGCGCAACAATGTTGAAGAGAAACATCAAGCACATTCAACGCATTGCCGGTAAAGGAATCATTCACAAGAATCAAGCCAACCGTCGTTGTAGCCGTTTGCACAAAGCATTCAACAAGGCTTTTGCTAGCGCATAAATTTCCAAACGCGATACAGCAAGGACTTCTAAGGAAGTCCTTTCGTTGTTTTTTGTGTAGAATTGGATTACAACGGTCAACAGATTTGATAGGATAGTCAGGATTGAAGTTCATACAATCAGTTTCACCAAACACTCGCTTAGATTTGATTCAAGGAGATCCCATGTACACTACATTGTTCGCACTCTTTTTCGCCTGTGGAGACGCAGAGGAAACCAAGGAAATCCCACAGCCACCTGAAAAACCAGCAGAAGTCGCAAAACCAGAAGCCAAAAAAGCCCCGACACCGACTGAGAAAGTCGCAGATACGCCAGATGCATCTGGAAAAGATGGTCAGCCAGCCGCAGAAGGTTCTGTTGGTGGTACAAAACCAGAGGTCAAGACGGCCGAAAAACTGATGACAACCAAAGAAATCCAAGCCCCTCAATCCAAATTATTGGCTTCAAAGGTCGAGCGAATGCTCAAAGCCAAAGCTCAAAAAGAAGGCTACCAAAGCATCAAAGGCTTCAAACTCATCAAGAATGAGTGCAAAGCAGGTGGCATTTGTACCGGAATCGGGCAAGCAACCGCTGTCAAAACAACAATCATATTTGTCGAAGGCAATGGTGTTGCAGTCGTCCAAGAAGACAAAAGCACCAAAGATGCCATCATCAGCAAAATTGACGGAAACAAGTTCACCGTTAAATACGCAGATGGCTCAGAAGCAATTGTTGAACGTGCTGCCCTGAGTATGAAGAAGTAATCACTTCTATGAAAAAGTTTTACGTATCCCAAAGCCCCACATGTTTGTGGGGCTTTTTGTTACAGGTTCTTAACATATAGAAGGGTGCGATGACAAAATGACTACGCTAAATTGAAGGCATCGTCTTTTGAAATACGGAGTGTTCAATGCGTATCCATTCATCCTTGTGGGCTTTTGCCATCGCTGGTTCTACAATGCTTTATTCCAATGCGGCATTTGCTAGAGACTCGGTTGTCGTGCCTCTGTACTCACCCAACCTGGATGCAAATAAAGTTGGAAACATCACTTCTTTGATTACGTCTGAGGTAGACTTCTCTGGACGATACGACATGGTGTCACAAGCTGACAATCGTCCAAAATCCCTCACTCCAAAATGCCTCAAGTCGGTATCTTGCCTGAAACCAATTGCGTCCGGAGAAGGGGTCAACGCGATGGTTACGGGGTCAGTAACCAAAATGGGCGGAGAGTTAGAATTCTTCATCATATTGTACGAAAATGAGAAAATTATTCGCATGAAGCGCTTTCGCATTGAAGATACACCATTGTCCGTAGCGGCCAATGTGGGTGGGTTTATCCAAGAGGTTGTCACTGGCAAGGCTGTAGAGGAAGAAGAAGACGTCATGGCAGATGTACCGTTGGCCAATGACGTGCTCGAAGAAGAAGGCGACATCTTTGGTGGAGCAGATGAAGATCCACTCGGAGACTTCTCTCTAAACCCCGAAGAAGAGGAAAGAAAAGCCCAAGAACGCGCAGAATTGGAACGACAAAGAGAAGAAGCGGAGCGCAAACAAGCCATGGAAGAACAAGCCAGACGCTTGGCTGCTGAAGCAGAAGCTGCCCGCAAAGCACAGGAAGCCCAAAAAGCACAGGAACCTGAACCCGCAGACGATTTTGACTTCAATTTTGCACCGTCAACCGTTGAAGTGGTTGAAGATGACACAACAGAAGACGACATGGACTTTTCATTTGACGAACCTGAAAAGGTCTCAAAACCAAAGGCCAAAAAAGAGTACACACCCTCAACGTCCTATTCAAAACCCAAAAATACCCGTAGCAAAACATCTTCAAACCTGAGTACAAGCCGAATCGATGCCGACGCAACATTGACGGGTAAAGTGGGTGGTGGAAACTTTCAAACTCTCAATTTTGTGACTTATGGTGGGGAGGTCGGCATTCACTTGTCAGAGGCCGTTTCCATTCACATTGGTGGAGAGGGATACGCCACCAATCAAGCCATGCCGGTATTGGATGAAGATGGAAACCCAACAGATTTACTGGAACAGTCATGGCGTATACTCATTCCTCTATCTTTGGGGCTCGAGTACCACTTTGAAGGCAAAATGGCCAAACCATACGTCGGTGCAGACATGCAAATCTTGCCTGCGTATGCTGGTACCGGATCCGGTGCGGCTGTTGGTCTTCGAGCGAGAGCTGGCTCAAACTTCATGGTCGCAGACGGATTTGGACTCAACCTCAATGTGGCATTTGGTTTCTGGAATGGTCAATACTTCAAACAAGTACCGTCTCCGGCTGGTGGAATGCTCAATCCATCTGGGATCACTCCACAACTCACGGTCGGTCCTGTGATTGCATTCTAAAGTACATGAATCGGTCAACGCAATAAGAGCGGTGTACGTCAATGCACCTCTCTTTTACTTTGTATACATATACAATACACCCATCTAGGTCCAATCACGATAATGTTCCGGCAAATCATACCAGTTCACTCCACCGCATTGTGCGCATTTGTCTGAGAACACCCCTTTCAAGTGCGCCCGTCTTCTTGCTCTAGCAGCTTCAGACAGCCACAAAGAAACAAAATCATTCTCAGCCAGTGACCCGAGGCTCATTTGACCTTCTAAGTCTGCACAGCACAACATCAACTGTCCGTCGTGTCGAATGACCGGTGTGCTCCACAAAGCAGGACAAGCGGAACGAGTCGTTTGGGTACCTTCAGATTGTTGCCATGGCTCATCTTGCCAAACTTGGATTTGGATACCCGACAAATTTTCGTTGACAATTCCTTGTTGCAAAACACTTTGCTCATACAGAAGATCTGCTTCTCGTTGTCCCTTCGCCCCTCCATCAATCGACAATCTTTTGAACATGATTTCATCGTGCCATAGACCACCGGTCCCATAACAGGTCAGCAAATCCATCCAGTATTGCTTAAATTCCAGAGTTTCATGAGCATTGCCTTGCTGAACAACAAACTGCAACTGAAGATTGACGGGTGCGTGCAGTGCCTTGCGTCGACGGAGCAACCGTCGTAAATTTTCGCGAACACTCTGCAATCGGTCAAAACCTTTGACGGTTTTGTACACAGTTGGGGAAAAGGCGTCGATCGAGGCCACCAGGAGCAGAGGCACACCACCGACCGCTCCCGTCAACAAAGACTCTGTTCGAGCCGCATCCAACAAGATCATATTGCTGTCGACCCTCAAATATCCAACCTGCCCTTTCAAGCGTTGCCCTTGAGCAATGATTTCGTGCAATCGAGGATGGAACAAGGGATCGCCAAGCCACTGAAAAATGATGTGGTCAAAGCAAACGTTGTGTTCTAGAAAGTCGTCCACCACTGTTTGCCACAACTCGTACGACAAAAAGCCTTTGGGCACAGCGTGAATTTGAGACCAACTTTCAGCGTGTGGTCGACACATACCACATGCCAAATTGCAATGGTCGGTGGGTTCAACTTGCAGAACACCAAAACCGGATAGAGATCTCGTTTCCAAGAAATGCCCCACTTCCAAATGTGAACGGTGCAGAGTGCGTACAATTAGGATAACAAATACATGGACTGTTGAAAAATGGAAGGACGATGATGTTTGGATTCTCACTCTCAATGATATTCGCAACCCTACTGGGATGCTCTCCGTGCAAATCACTGTGTGATGACATGGCCAAGTTTGCAGAAGACACTTGTGGGTACACTGTTACCAGCAACATGGTCTCCGAATGCAAGACACAACAGGGTGAGAAAACAAGGGAAGAACGACAAGACTGTCGTCAAGTCCGTCCAGTGTTGGAAGAAGAGTGGGACTGTGAAGAATTGGAAATTTATTTCTCAGACACCAGCACAAGCAATACAGAAGCCGATGACACAGCAACCAACTAAGGGAGTCGCCTTTACACCACGACCATTTGGACGCTATTACCTTATCGATAAAATGGCGGTGGGTGGAATGGCAGAGGTCTTCAATGCCATCTTCTTTGGAATTCATGGTTTTGAAATGCCCTTGGTCATCAAACGGATTTTGCCGCACTTGTCTGAGAACCAGCGATTTGTCGACATGTTTGTGGTCGAAGCCAAAATTTATGTGGCACTTCAACATCAAAACATTGTGCAAATTTACGACTTTCACAAGTTTCAAGACCAATATTTCATTGCCTTGGAATTTGTAGAAGGCAGAGATTTAAAAAGTCTATTGAATCGATGCTTGGAACAACAAAAACCGCTCCCCACTCCGATAGCACTGTTCATTGCACACCAGATATGTCACGGACTGGAGTATGCCCACACTCGAACCGACGATCGAAACGAAAATCTTGGACTGGTACATCGAGACCTATCCCCCGCCAACATTTTGATTTCCTATACTGGAGAGGTGAAAATTGCGGACTTTGGGATTGCCAAAGCCAAAATGCATGCCGAAATCACCAACTCAGGAGTATTGAAAGGCAAGTATCGATACATGAGTCCGGAACAGGCCCAGGGCAAAAATATCGATCACCGTTCCGACGTCTTTGCTGTGGGATGCTTACTGTATGAGATGCTCACCGGAAAGAAATTGTTCGATGCAGAAGACGACCATCTACTATTAGCACAAGTAAAGTCTGCACAAATTACAGAGCCTCGAAAACACAATACCAGCATCTCTCCACGGCTGAACCAAATCATTTGTCGAACCCTACACAAAAGTCCCCACGGTCGATTCCAAAGCGCCAAAGATTTACAGGAAGCGCTGGCAGAAGAACTGTTGCCACACACAGTCAGTTCCATGTCTCGAGAACTGACTCAAGTCATGGGCACTCTTTTTGCAGAAGACAAAATAGAGGATCGAGCAAGACGAAAGCAGAATCGCAACATTGCCTTTGAAGATTACACTGCCCTTGAAGAAGATGAAGCACTGGATCTGGATATCGACTTACTGGATGAAGAATCCACCGACGAGAGCGAGGCAATCCGTACAGAATTTCAACAGTACAAACGTGATTTGGCCAATCTACAACAGCAGCGTACAATTCTTCTGGGCATCAGCGCGCTGATGACCGCAATTTCGTTGTTCAGCATCTTTGGATAGTCAATAAAAGCCCATCTTCATCAAATTCTCGACTGTTCGACCACTCAGGATGTCTCATTCACCCAGTTTACTTCGCCTCATTTACCTCACCAAGGCGCAACCAGTTCCAGCCCCATTTCAGCGTCTGGAGAAAGGTACTGGACAAGACCCAAACCGTTTGCAAAGACCCACTCTCCTTCCAAATCACCACCCGTACAATTGAACACAAATACCGACTCGTAAGCAGCATAAAAGGTTTCCGCACCATCGGTCGGTTCAGAAACAGTACAAGACCAGTCTCCTTCTGTAACCTCGCCAACAGCGATCTCGGCGCCAGAAAAGGGGTACCACCCTTCTCCGCTGCTTCCGGGCATCATCCATTTGGTTAATGCCAATCCACCATCTGTTGTGTCAAAGTACATCACACCATAGTCATTGGAGTCTGCCCAACTCAATCCTCTTTTAAACTGAACCACCCCATCGCCTTGGTGCCTGGTCGGAATCAATGTATTGTCGAGCAACAAATCTGGATCGTCATAATTCCATCCCTGATTTCGATAGGTCCAAGCAGCCCCCTCAGACAGGCCCGTATAGTCCGCCATGAGTATTGAATGCGTTTGTGCTGTACCTGTAGGGTTTTCGGCACACCCCAACCATAAAAGCACCACCATCATTTGGACCACCAAACGGGAAGATGATTGTCGTTGAAGATAGACTGGCCCGGTAGCCACAAAGGTGTCGCCGATGGATCTTGCCCCTCTTTGGCCAATTCGGGGTTGATGCCCACAATCCAAATCTGTGGATCCATGGATGGATCGATGGGGTAAGGACGTCTTGAGGAAAATGCCAACCACAACACATCGTCGTCCGGCAACGGCCCCCATCTGGGATAGGAATTTTGAATCGCGCCGTCTGCGTTGGCATTGTCCAATCGTATGTCAATGCTTCCATCTCGAGACATGAGCCAAACTTCGGCATCCGGTGCGGCGTAACACCCAAAGTGCCCATCGGTTCGTGTGAAGTCGTTTTTGGCACGATTGTACACAATCCAGTCTCCATCTGGCGAGTAGGCTGGATAATAAAAATTGTAGGTAGAATCGCGTTGCTTGAGTACCACTTCATTGGTCAACGTCAAATCGTCTTCATTAAAGTCGGCTTGTACAATTTCACCATTCTTAAATTCCATGTCTGAGGCTGCCGAACCAGTAACCCGAACAAACACCACTTGAGATCCATCTGGACTCCAATCGGGGTGCGATATGGGCGTCGGATACTGAAAGGACTTGATTCGAACACCTTGCTCCAAATCATAGAGAATTAAGTTGGGACCATCGGTTCCCAACATGTATGCACCATCCGGAGAGATCGCCTTGAACGTGCCAATATTGGATCGATCGGGTGTGACAGGAATGACTTCCTCTGGTTGTTCAGGTTCAGAAACGTCGATGACGGAGAATTTTCCCCCATTGTGGGTAATTGCCAATCGGTCGGCATCGTCTGCCAAGGCGTGACAACCAATGCAGCAATTGTTTCCCTCGCAAGTCCAAAACTGTTCAGACTCAGTTGTCCCAATTGGAATCCGCATGATGGATGCAGACTGTTCAAAGATCCCCCAATAAAGGACCGAACCCCGGGCATCAAATCGATTGACTTGAATGTTGATCAACGGTCCTTGCCGAACGTTGTTCAATTGAGTCCCATTCCACTCCCCTGCAGAAACAGACACAGTGACTTTTCCATCCCGGTTGGATGCTGAAATCATCTCCCACAAATCCGAGTTGCTCATCCACATCAGAGAGTCTGTGTATACGGAGATATCAGTGATCGCAGATTGAAAATGCAAACGGTACACCGTATTGCCAGACGAGGATGGATCGTCCCAAGCAAACCCCAGCCCTTCTAGGTTTCTCGGAATGATCACGTTGTCAAGTGGGTAGGTCATTGCCAAGGCTTCGTCAGTACTGGAGGTGGCGTCTTTAAACGCTGAGGATACAGTTTCATCCAGGTCTCCAGTAACGACGTCTTCTGTAAAGATTACCGTTACACGAGCAGCGCCCTCAACACCAAAAGATTGAGCGATGATGTCTGTGACACCACCGTTGGTATCCACCGATTCAAAATGACCATCTTCGTCAATGTCACCCGCCGAAAAGTTGCTCACTTTCCAAGACAGCAAGTCCATTTCCAACTCAGTACCGTCCGCCATTGTCGCATAAGCCACGAAATCGGCTTGCGCAGATTCATCTGGCGTGGTGACCAACGTCATCTCCGTTGGTTCTACTCGAATCGATGCGATGTCGCCGTTCACCAATCCAGTCGGTTCAGGCTGACAAGCCAACAACACTGTCCACAATCCCATCATTCTTCCTCCAATCCAGTGTCCGCAGCGGACGCTTCTAAGTCGTCGTCTGTCCCAATCCACAATGCGTATCGAAAGACAACATCCGCTCCAGGAGGCGGAACTGCAAACCCATCAAAAACAACCGCATTCAACCCCGCATCGTATTGCCAACCGTGTCTCTCACGCCGATGAATCTCGGCACCATTGACCAGAACCTCTAACGTGTCCAAATCTGGAGCTGCATTGAGGGCAAAGGTATTTTCCAAGCCCAATACTTTCAAGGCAATCCGTTCCAAAACCGCATCGTAATGCAGAGAACATATCGATTCACGCAAACCACCGGTTAATTCTTGTGCTTCTTGATAGCGAAATCCGGGATCTGCAGCCCCAACGATCGATGCACACCCTTCTGGTGGATCCCCCGATATTGTGTTGATCACCACGTTTGCAGTGGGACGATAGGAAGCCAAGATCTCCACAAAATCACCCACCCCCCAATCTGACTGCTCATCTTCATCGGAAAAGAAAATGATTTCCAAATCGGCACTGGAATTCAACATGTCGGCATTGACGCCGGAGGGGTCCAACGCTGCCAAAGTGGTTTCAAAGCCATACTCATCCCGAGAGCCTTCTTCCAAAGCAATCAAATGGGCAAACTGAGTCGATATCTGCTCGCTTTGAGGCGTGAGAACCATGCGATCAACCAATGCCCCAGGTTCATCCACGTCGAGGTCGGTCGTAATGACACCCAACTGAAAATCCACCGGCACACGGGTCAAGTAGTCTGTAAAGTGTGCCGTGTGAGAGGCCAGTTGCTCTTGTTCTTCAAACATAGAAGCCGAATTGTCCACCACCCACAAGATGTCTACACCCGCTTGTCGAGAAGACTGGATATAGGAATCGACCATCGTTCGTCGACTGAGTTCATAATCGACAC
>CBFICN010000084.1:0-16020 GCA_965661045.1 uncultured Myxococcota bacterium | reverse complement strand
ATGATGAAGACCAAGATGAGATTGTGGGTGACAGTGTGTACCGCCACGGGTCCGTTACAGACCCGTACGGGTCTGTAAATTCCCCGTCGGTTGCAAACCGACATTCCCCACGTGGAAAACCAGCCGATTGGCAGTGCTGGTTGGAGAGGGCCAGAGCGTGAGCCTGAAGCCCTCTCCAAACCAAAGCACAGACAATGGCGGTGATGAGTCGAATCAAGAACGAATATGTGAGATGAAAAAACCTTTTTGCCCGTCAGGGCAAACGTTTCTGAGTGTGTACGGCCCACATGTGTTTCCACGGGCCCGTGACGGTCACCCGTTGGTTTTCTACGGAACCGTAAGATGATCCATCGAGATCGCTGCCATCACAAAAACATCGACAACAGGAAAAATTATCCTGCTAGCAAATCTGTTTGGTAGAAGCTGTCAGGTGGATTCACAGAGTGACGAAGAGTGTGCGAACGAAGCATACTTCTGTATGCGAGTGAGCCCCCTCAAAGTCAATCGAAGGAGACAGCGACAGAATCGACCCTTTATGGCTCTAAAGAAGGCGGTGATAAAATATACTCGTCCCCACCACCTTGACCGTTGAGTTCCATCTCCGAAATCAGAATCGAAGGCACAGACCAAGAAACGGGTCGTCCACCGGTTGGGCTCATGAAGTAGCGACCGTCGGACTCATCCATCAGTCCTACGAAATCCTGTTGGGGACCAGCGAGTACGATGTCTTTGAGTACGCGTCTGTCTACCCCGACGAACTTTAAGCCCCGTACAGGCTCTTCTGTTCCGTCTGCGTAACGTCTGACCACCACACTTGGGGTCGTGAGTCCGGAGAGTTGCTCGTCGCCACTGAATGCGATTTCAAAGTCTTCCGTGAGCGCCAAGGGTTCGATGTGCTTGATGACCAACACGTAGTCATTGCCGGTTTGTTTGGCGAGTTGCATACCTTTCTTGCTGAGTTTGCGTTTCTTGGTGTACTTTTTTGGTTTGACGGTCACTACGCTTGGGAATGCGACGTATCGATCACCACCGGAGGCACGTGCATGACCTGTACTCTCTGTAAATTCTCCGCGTGGAATACGGGTCATCAACAGGTCTTTGACCACACCGTCCTCAACCAACTCGACACGCTGCGGAGAGACCCCTTGGGCATCGTAGGCATAGGAGCCGCCAAGTTGAGGGTCCATCGTGGCATCGTCGACCACGCTCCAGCCAAAGGGGAGCAGTCGTCTTCCCATACGTGCAGTGGGGATGTTGCGAGGAAGGGTGCCATCGGCATTTGGGGTTGCGGCAGTCGGGGGAGTACCCGACAATTGAGGGTGAAGGAGTTGTCTGAAAATCTCCACAGCCGCCATGTCTTCCAAGATGACTGGTCCCAAGTAATTGTCTTCGATGGGTGCGTCTCGGAGCGCGAGGGTCCACTCTGCCAATTCTTGTAGTTCAAGGGTTAATTTTTCCATGCTCGGCAGGGCTTCACGACTCGGTACAACCCAAGAACGGGTGTCGCGGATGCGGGAGCCATCCCTGGCTTTGGTGATGCTTTCGGCGTGGATGATCACTTGGTGATGCACTTCTGAGGTGTGGACGCCTTCTGTGGTGAGCACATCTTCAACATAGGCTTTTTCGTAGACCAAGACTTCGTTGGAGTCGAGTTCTGGATAGGCTTTGAACACAGAACTCAGGGCAATGCTGGTGTCATGGGCCCACGTTGTGTCGAAACTGGACCTGCTTTGGCTGTCGACGATGGGGGTGTCGGATAAGGGGAGCATCTCTGGACGGTCGGGGTATTCTCTATTTTCCCAAGCCGAACTCTTTTGAGAGTAGGTGTCGATCGCGTCTTTGTACGCTGCGTCCATTCCAAGCCAAATGGCCCGTCTCAAAGCGAGTGGGTCTTTTTCTTCGGGCAACCAAATCATTTCGGTGCCGTTCGAGAAGGTGTCCATGTTGCAGTTGTCAAACTCCAGACTGCCGACTCGTACATCCAATCGCATACGGGCATAGTTGCTGGACCTCTTGGATAATAGAACGCCATTGGTGGTGTGTGCTCTACTGTAGGTTGAGTCGTAGATGTTGGCAGCCATCCAGTACGGTTTGGGTTGTTCACCGAGTTGCAATTCCTTCATGCCGCGGGTCATTTCAGACTCTACGGCTTTTACAATGGGGCTCTTTGTTTCTGCCTGCGCAGTATTGAGACCCAGGGCGATTAGACTGAAGCAGATCATTGTTCACCTCCAACCACAGGGGCAGACAGGATGGGGGGTTTATCGTGATCCTTGGAGCGTCTTTGGATCTCCACCTCTTGAATCAGTAAGTCTGGCGCAATTGCAGAGACGGGAACCCAGCCACTCTCTGCACCACACATGCCGTTGAAGACTTGAGATTCGTCGCTGGCCGCCACAATGCGTGAGAAGGTGATGAGAGGGGTGCCAATCATATCCACACCGCGTACCATCTCTTCTCTGCCGTCTGGATAGACGCGCCATACGGTGACCGGCTTTACGACATAGGAGTTCGGAGAATTGCGACCGGTAAAGGTGAATCCACCCGAGATGTCGTCAAAGATGAGTCCAAAGGGTTTGTCTTGGCGTTTGATCTCTTCGATCAGTTGTGCTTTTAGTGCATCGTAGGAAACCGATTCTTCTGCCGAAACCAACAAATTGCCTTGTCGAGCGACGGTACCGTAGCCAGTTTGTCTGCGTCCGTGACCGTTGGATACTGGAAAGTTTTCCACCGGAGAGCGTCCCATCAGGAAGCCTTGAAGGACGCCTTTATCGACGATGGACACCGTTTGGGCTTTGACACCCTCGTCATCCACGCGGTAATGGCCATTGAGGTCAATTCCGTCAAACTCAGTTCTTGTCGGATCGTCAATCACGGTGATGAAATCTGGAAAAATGGATTGCCCAACTTTGTCGGTCAGCGTCTGCCCTTCGTCTTCATCTTTTTGACGGTGTCCCTCGATTCGATGGCCCAAGATTTCGTGAAAGAATACCGCGGCGGCCTTCCCACGCAAAATCGCAGGTCCCACAAAGGGGTCAACAATCGGAGCCTCCATCAGTTCATCCAGCGCACTGCTCGCGACGTCTGCCAACTTGAGACAGGTGTCGAGAGTCCAGTCGTTCACATTAACGGCATCGATGTACTCATAGGTTTCCAACTCCATTCCATCATCGGCAACACCCATCGTCATGACCGCAAGTCTGGCGTGGGGTCGAATTTCTCGAACGCGAACACCGTCGGTCGTCGTGATCCAACGGGTTTCTATCTCCGTGTTCAACCGTACGGAGGAACTCAAAATGTTGGGGTGTTTGAGCATTTCCGTCGAACAGGTACGCAGTAGGTTTTTCCACTCATCGGTGTGGATGCTTGTCTGAACAACGGGGCGTTCGAGCAACTCAAATCCTTCAGTGGGGGACCAGTCGTTGCTTTGATCTTCGAGTTCCACTTTGAGGGAGCGGTTGCTCTCGATCTTGATGAGTCGCCGGACACTGGTTTTGTAAGCCTGATCGACGACTTTCCAGATGTATCGTCTCAGCATCAAGGGGTCGTTGTCTAAGGGTACCGACTCGCTAAAGTGGGTTGGCTCATCTGAGAAGTAGCCCCCATCAATGAGCGGGTGGGTGTTGTCGAGCGTCCAGTCTCCAACGCGAACGTCTACATCGGAGACCCGTGAATGTTTCTCTCTTTCGTCGAACAGCGCTCCATCGGTAAAGGTGAGACCTTCGGATTGGTGTTCGGTAATCGCAAGTTGCATCCAATAGGGCGGTGTTTCTTGTGATTGGAGTGCCTCAAAACTGCGATTCAACTCTGTGGTCATGGCATCCAGGACTGGATCGGTTGTCTCTGTTTCGGCAAAGGCACTGAGGGTCAGTGACAATAACAATGCTAGCATTCTGATGTTCCTGTGTCGGACAATGGGTTTTGATTGAGTGCCTTGTGCACGCGGTCATCTTTTGAGACAACGAATAGATATTCTTTGTTTCGGACATGAGAAACTTCGCCCACCTTTTCTCCTTGTGGAGAATGGATGCCGATTGTGGCACCAACGTAGCGTTTGAAGTCTTTCTCAACCACCGACACCTGTCCGCGAGTCTCTAAGATTTCTACCATATCATCTCTATCGATGTAGCCTTCATTGCTAAAGGAGACCACCATATGCTTCACATCTAGATTGCTCACTATGGTGCGCATTGCGTCGTGGATCTGGCGTTTTCGATTGAAAGAACTGTGGCGCTCTTTGACATCGACTCTTTTGCGCGCAACCCCGTAGACTTCAGGTTTGTCCCACTTGACGAGGCTTTCCCAAACATGGTAATTGCCCAGGTATTTGTGCTGATTGTAAGGGGGGTCGAGGTAGGCGACATCTGCGCAGATGCGTTCAGCGTTGATCAAGGCATCTCCTTGATGGGCTTTGCAAGGAAACCCTACTTGTGCGTCTCGCAGTTCGGGCATCCGTAGTTCGAGATCATTGAAAGACCGTCCAGCCCACTTTTTGAGGTAGGCCATTTGCAGTCCACAGGTGGAGTCGACTCGGTCTGCGGCTTCCATGAGGGAGACCAACAAGACCGCTTTGAGTTCCCAGTCAAAGTTCTGTTCGTCGATCCAGTCACGCATGGCGTCGACTTTGGCGCCATTTTGTGGTTGAAAGAACCGAGCGTCAACGCAGAAGTTTTTGGTGAAATAGCCGGCTTTGGGCGTCAGTCCATGCATCTCTTTGAGAATCTCAGGCACAATATCCTTGTATTTGTGCAAGTCGGCTTGTACGTAGCAGGTTCCCAGTGCGTAGGCATAGGTGTTGAGGTCATTGGAGAAAACTTGATATCCAGCACCTTTGAGATGGTGGCCCACCCGTGATGTTCCAGAAAACAAGTCGACCACTGAGCGAACGTTGGGGATCACGGAGAAAACTTGCTCGATGGTGTTCAGAAGGGTGCGTTTGGATCCCAAGTATTTAATCACAGAAAACTCCTGTGCAGCATCTTGCAAAATTTGATCAATACCATAGGATAGCGAACATGGAGTCTTTTGTCGATCTAGATGTGTAGAGTATCCTGATTGACAGTCTTTACCGAAACCTGTTCGTGGAGAGAACGTGAAAGTATCAAAAGCCGTATTGCGTCGTTTGCCGAAAACAGATTTGCATTTGCATTTGGATGGTTCATTGCGACTGTCTACGTTGATTGAATTGGCTCAGCAGCAAGGTGTTGAGTTGCCAGCCTACACCGAAGTAGAATTAAAGGAGCAAGTGTTCAAAAAGGAGTATGCCAATTTGGGCGAGTACTTGACCTGCTTTGCCTATACCTGTGCCGTGCTTCAAACAACGGATGCACTGGAACGTGTTGCCTATGAATTGGCTTGGGACAACATCAACGAGGGGGTTCGCTACATTGAGGTTCGTTTCGCACCACTGCTACACACTGTCAAAGGGTTGAGCACCGAAGAGATTTTGACCGCCGTCTGTGGTGGACTGCAACGCGCAAAGGATGAGTACAATGTCGAAGCACGGATCCGGTCTGGAGAGGAGCCGCCGTTTCACTTTGGCGTGATCGCCTGTGCTTTGCGAATGTTCAATGAACACATTCCGGGTTGGTACGGGAGTTTCTACAAGATGTTTCATCAAACAAAAGAGAAGGACCTGTTTGAATTGGCTTCGTTGGAATTGGTCAAAGAGTGTGTTCGGTGTCGTGATGAACTTGGATTGCCGATTGCTGGATTCGATTTGGCCGGTCAAGAAGATGGATACCCCGCCAAGCACCATAAAAAAGCGTTTGAGTATGCCCACCAAAAGTTCTTGATGAAAACCGTGCATGCCGGTGAAGCGTTTGGTCCAGAAAGTATTTTTGAAGCGTTGAACATCACCTATGCCGACCGATTGGGACATGGGTATCACCTTTTTTCACCCGACAAGATTCGCACCAGCAAAGTCCAAGACAGAGAAGCCTATGTGGAGTCTCTGATTCGTTACATCTCCAATCGACGACTGACCATCGAAGTCTGTATTTCATCCAACATGCAGACCAACCCTGAGATCCCATCGGTGTCTGAACACCACCTGGGCAAAATGCTGGCCCACAAACTGTCGATTTCGCTGTGTACCGACAATCGGCTGGTTTCGCACACCACCGTGACCGATGAATATGCCTTGGCCTTAGAGCACTTCGAGTTCACGCCACACTTGTTGCGCAACATTGTGACCTATGGTTTTAAGCGGTCGTTTTTTGTTGGATCGTATTTGGAAAAACGTGCCTATGTTCGACAATGCATCGATTATTTTGACCGAGTTTGGACAGAAGAAATGGGGGAGGCGCCCTAAGGACTTATTTGCCACCAAACAACTTTGACCAAAATCCACCTTTCTTTTCTTCTTTGGCGGCACCCTTGCCTCTTTTACCCTTTTTGGCACCGGGTTCTTGTCCACGAATTCGCTTAAGTTCACGTTGAGCATCGCTGTTCGACGGCTTGATCTTGAGTGCGCGGGTGATCGCTTTGAGTGCGCGGTCTTTGTCTCCACTTTCACGGTAGGCTTTGGCCAACAGGACCCAAGCAGAGTCGAGTTTGACTTCTTGTTCTTCGTTGGCTTTGGTGACCGCGATGATCATATCCATGCCTTCTTGGGCCTTGCTTTGGTTGGAGCCTTTGTTTTGTGTGAAGGTTGTATAGCCAAAGTAGGCTTTGAACTCCAATGAGTTGGGGTCGCTTTCATGGGCTTCTTTGAAGAAGTCGTGTGCTCGACCGACTTGTCCCTGTTGAAAGAGGCGTTCTCCTTTCTTAAAGGACTCTTCGGCTTTCCACATTGCTTGCAACTGTTGCATGGCGGCGTCTTCATCGGTTGCTTTGCCGTAGATGACCACGTCGATGTACTTTTGGCGCTCTTCATCGTTGCTCAATACTTCATGGGCTTCACGCACACGATCAAACAATGTGGTGGCTCTGGATATCACGTCTTCTCCCGCAGTATCGTACCTGTCTGGGTGCAATTTTTTGGAGAGTTCAAAGAAGGCTTTGCGAAAGTCTTCCGGAGTTCCAGTGTGGGAAACACCCAATACCTCAAAGTGGTTTGTGGAGGTGTTGATGTGGGATTCCAGTTCGTCAAGAGAGTTCATCTGTTCGGTGGAGACCGTGTTGTTTGGCGTCGGCTCTGCGACAGTCTCAGTGCGTGCGGTGTCTTGCTCTGCTTGTTCTGCGGCTTGTTCAGACTCTGATTCCGATTCTGGTTCTTCTATGATCTCGTCTTCTTTGGCGACTTCCTCTGCCAAGACCTCGTCTAGGTTGAAGCCCAGTAGGTCAGATAGTTTTTCCTGCGCATTTTCATCGACTTCAAAGAGTTCCATTTGTTGAAGCACCCACAGCGTCACCCATCCAAGAGACTCGGATAGACCACTACTGGAAACGATGACCGGAGAGCGTAGGTTGCCCTTGAGCGTGGCCATGAAGTTTTGGATCTCCACTTGGTTGGTGTCCAGTGGAGACAGCAATTTGGGGCGAAGTTGCTCCATTTCGGTTTTGATTTCTTCGATGCCTTCTTCTGTTTCTTCCAAAAAGTTTGCAAACCCAGTCAACAGGGCATCCATTGTGTGGATTGAACCACTGGGCGTTTTCTTGGACTGTTTGAGGTTCCATTCTTCGGCTTGAAAGGCTTTTGCAACACGGATTTGTGCTTGAAGCAATGGAATGTCGGTGGCGAGCACGTCTGGGTGGCTTTCTTTGAGCGCTTCTGTTTGTTCACCTTTCAAATTGGACTTGGTCAGTGCGAGGGTGCCGTTGACAAAATAAAAGAGCCATTTCTTTTTGCCGCTCTTGCACTCGATGATGTGTGAAGCCTCATCTTTGACGGTTTGCAAGTAGTGATCCAAAAAAGTTGTGTTGAATGATTCCATGTGTAGTCCCAACCGTGTCTTCAATGTGTGGTGATGTGTCTAAAGTGTAGCATAGCCCATGAAAAATATCGATTTACCAGCGGTAAAAACCTTCTCCGCTTTTTTTGCCCAGTTTTCCTTGTTCAACCAAAGACTTTAGCAACTGGGGTGGTTCAAAAGCGGGGTTGTTGAGTTGCGCTGCCAAATAGGTTCCGATGTTCATTCGGACGTCGAGTCCAACCAAGTCTGTGAGTTTCAATGGACCGATGGGGTGCTTGTAGCCCAGAACCATTGCGGTATCGATGTCTTCAGCGGAGGCAACCCCTTCTTCGAGCATGCGAATGGCCTCCATTCCCAAAGCGATGCCCAGTCGAGAAGTGGCAAAGCCCGGTGCATTTTTGACCAAGATGCTGGTCTTGCCAATGCTTTGAGCGAAGTGTTCGGTGGCGGTGATGACGTCGTTGCCAGTGACGTTTGGCGCATAGACGATCTCAAGAAGCTTCATGATGTGTACAGGGTTGAAGAAATGCATTCCAATGACTCGGGACGCGTCCGACGTACTCTCGGCCAATTCTTCAATGGAAAGAGAAGACGTGTTCGTACCGATGATACAGTGCTCTGGAGTGTGTTCATCAATTGTATTGAGCAAGGTCTTTTTGAGATCCATAATTTCTGGCACCGCTTCAATCACCATGTCGGCATCTGTGATGGAGCCGACCAAATCTTGAGAGAGTGACAGTTTCGACAGAGCGAGTGCCTGTACGTCAGTGGACACCTTACCGCGCTCTACTCCTTTGCTGAGGTTGCGCTCAATTTGCTTGTGTGCCTTGGATAGGGTGTCTTCCGATATGTCGTTTAAAATCGTTGTATACCCAGCCATGGCACAAACTTGGGCGATGCCTCGACCCATGGTTCCGGCACCGACAATGACAATTTTGTTGAACAGCAATTCAGATGAACTCATAATAATTTCCGTGTGTTGAGTATTCTAGAAGGTAAAGAAGAGAAAATGGAGTGCTTGATTTAGGACTCTCTTTCTACAATGAGACTGAGTCCTTGTCCGACCCCGACGCAGAGAGTTGCCAGTCCAGTTTGTTTGTCGTGTCGTCGCATGGCGTGGAGAAGAGTGGTCAAGATTCGAGTCCCAGAGCAGCCCAATGGGTGTCCCAGAGCAATTGCGCCACCGTGTACATTGACGATGTCTTCATTGAGTTCCAGTTTGCGTATCACCCCCAAAGACTGTGCCGCGAAGGCTTCATTGAGCTCAATCAGGTCAAGGTCTTCAACGTTCATGCCAGCGCGCTTGAGTGCTTTTTGCGTTGCAGGAACTGGACCAAAGCCCATTGTTGTTGGGTCGACACCTGCACTTCCAGACGCCAAAATTTTGGCCATGGGGGTCAAACCGTGGTCTTGGGCCGCTTGTCGAGTGCAAACAATGATGGCCGATGCACCGTCGTTCAATGTCGAAGAATTTCCGGCTGTCACAGATCCACCGGTACGAAATGCCGCTCTGAGGTTGGCGAGTTTTTCCAGGGAAGACCCCGCGCGTGGGCCTTCGTCTTTGGAGAATACGATGGGGTCTTTGCGCCGCTGAGGAATGGTGATCGAGACCAGTTCATTGTCGAAGGCACCGTCTTGTTGTGCTGATAAGGCTTTGAGGTGACTGTTTAAGGCGAAGATATCTTGGTCCTCTCTAGAGATGTCCATTTCGTCGACGATGTTCTCGGCAGTACAGCCCATCGCTTCCAGTGGAAACAGTTGTTCCATTTTGGGGTTGGGAAAACGCCAGCCCAATGAGGTGTCGTAAGTGGTGAGGTTTCCCGCTTTGGGCATTTGTGGACCACGGGGCATGACATACGGGGCTCGACTCATGCTCTCGACGCCACCTGCCAAAAATATTCGACCTTCACCACATTTGGCTGCGCGGTAGGCTTGTACAACAGACTCAAGGCCGCTGGCGCACAAGCGATTGACGGTGACCGCGGGCACGTGCTGTGGAATTCCGGCTAGAAGTGTCGACATGCGAGCAATGTTTCGGTTGTCCTCCCCAGCCTGATTGGCACATCCAGCAAACACTTCATCAATAGCGCCGGCATCCAAGTTTGAAGCATCGATGACGGCTTCAAACAACCGAGCCAAGAGATCGTCAGGGCGCACAGCAGAAAGGGTGCCCAGAAAACGCCCAATGGGACTTCGGAGGGCGGAACACAGAACAATATCGTTTGCAGACATGAGAAACTCCTAATCAATGTTGACAATCTCTAACCTTTTTGATGGGGCTTTCCAAATGAACAGGGGTGGTCGACCGTGATGGGTGAATCGGTTATGGATTGGCACCTTTCGAACGAACAGACTGGAGATGGGAATGTTGAACTTGTGGAAATCTTTGGTGGTTACCGTCGTGTGCTACGCCATTGGACATTACTTTGGTGGCTCTTGGGTGACAGGAATCGTTCCTGCGCTGCTGGGTTTCATGGTTGCCTATTTTATCTTGGCTCGTCGTACCCTCAACCAATTCACGGCTTTGACGCAAGAAGCCATGAAGCAGGTTCAAGAAGGACAAGATCAGCAAAACCCACAATTGATGATGGACGGTTTGGAACGCTCATTGAAAAAATTTGAAAAAGGGTTGGATTTGGCCAAGGAGCAATTTCTGGTTGCGGAATTGGTCCACGCTCAAATGGGGGCGCTGAGCTATCAGGGTGCCGCTTTGCAATTGCAACTCAAGATGCAAGAGGACATGCGTCGCAACACAGCCGCGGGTAAGCGTTTGCAAAAGAAAGCCGATCAGTATTTCACAGAAGCCAAGTACCACTTGGAAAAAGCCCATCAGAAAGATTGGACGCTGCAGTTGGTTCGTCAGTGGCACGGTGTGGGTATGCTGGCCGCAATGGAGTTCAATTCGGACAAGAAGTCAGAAGCAATCGAAAGACTGCGCAAGATCAAAAGTGTTGGGTCTTCTGATCCACTCTATTGGCAGATGTATGCGTGGATGCTGCTCGAAACGGAACAGGGTTCAGAGGCGATGTTGGCTGCCAATGAAGGCTTGGCCAAGCATGAGTCCAACGAAGGATTGAAGTATCTCAGTGATGCGATTGCCAATCAAAAAAAGGTGGACCCTTTCAAGTTTGGCATGATGTGGTATTCGATGTTCCCTGAGCAATTGACGATGGACGTGGCATTGAAGATGCAGAGCCAAATGAATGAGCCGGGTGCCAATCCACAAATGAATCGTCAAATGCGTCGGGCGATGAAAAAAGCACAGAAACGCGGGTTGAAATAACGTCCAAAGACCGAGACGTTTCTTGTCCATACCATCTGTTGTCCTTGACTGTTGCTTCTCAATGTTGCATGTTGAATATAGAATATTGAATCTTAAATTCGACTTTGCTATGGTATCTCTAACAATTCAATCGTTGGAGTTCCCATGAAAATGCTTACGCGTTGCTTGTTCTTGAGTTTGTACACCGCCTGTATACCCAAAATGGACGATGACATGTCGGAAGACGTGGAGGATACTGAGGACATGGATGGAGATGGGTGGACGGTCGCAGAAGGTGACTGTTGGGAAGACAGCACCCAGCCGTCTTGGGTAGATGGTGCGGTTGAGCATTCGTTGACGTCAGCCGATATTTATCCTGGTGCACCCGATGCTTGGTACGACGGTATCGATGCCAATTGTGACGGTGTTGATGACTTTGATCAAGATGGAGACGGCTTTGTACCAACTGAGTATGAAGGGGTCGAGACATTGGGGTTGGTGGGAACCGGTTTGCTGAGTGGTGGAGATTGTGAAGATGAAGACGCATCCATTCACCCAGCCGCCGAAGAAATTCCGATGGACGGAATCGACGCAAATTGTGATGAGATGGAGCTCTGTTTTCGTGACCAAGATGCCGATGGATACAGCGATGGCGAATTGGTTGAAACCATAGACTTTTCTTGTGAGGGATACGGACTGACTTTGTTGGACGGTGACTGTGACGTGGGCAACCCGAATATACACCCAGGGGCTGAAGAAGCCTGTGATGGTGTGGATACCAATTGCGATGGGACAGTGCCCGATGAAGAATTGGACATTGATGGGGACGGTTATGTGGCGTGTGCGCTGGAATCTGAGTGGCTTGGCGAGGCTGAACCCACGGGTGGATTGGACTGTGACGATGACGACCCTGCGTATTACGTCGAGCAACTCTATTACAGTGACAGTGATGGCGATGGGTATGGAATATCGAACGGTTTCGAGACCCTACGGTGTGGTCCAGATTTTACTTATACGGCATTGGAAGCAGGGGATTGTGCGCCCAGTGACCCGGACATACACCCAAACGCTGTTGATAGCAACGACGGCGTGGACGACAATTGCGATGGCATGGAGACCACAGGATACACGCTTTGCGAGGGGGCGCAGATTGGCGACGCGTATTTTATGACTTGCGGATATCCAATGCTTCAGGCAGACGCTGAAAGTTTGTGTGTGCAACATGGATACGATGGACTGGCATCCGTCTTGAGTCAGAGTGAGAACGACCACATCTTAAGTCTGGGTCAGTTTCTCAGCAACGGTTTGTGGTTGAGTGCGACCGACAGCCGCTCCGAAAACAGTTTTTCGTGGGCGGAGGGTGGACCGTTGCAGTACAACAATTGGTATGGAAACCACCCAAATGTTGCTGGCTTTCAAGCAAATTGTGTGGCGATGGAGTTCACTGGACTGTGGAAAGAAGTGTCTTGTTCGCAAGAACTGACGGGCGTTGTCTGTATGCGTAGAGGGATACCCGTCACGGAATAGGGGCTACCAACTTTTCCCTGTTTTGTCAGACAGTTCAAAGATGGCCGAGTTCTTACCATTTTCAAAGCACTCGACCCGCAAGACGGATGCTTGGGTATCTTTTAGGCGATCTTGAATGGCGTAATAGACATATTCGGCAAACTTTTCACAGCCTACGTCATCAATGATGCGCAACTGAATCAACCCTTGTTCTTCTAAAGACTTGAAGTGCTCAAGGGCAGGGTCGTCGGCAGCAACGACCGTTGTGTGGTCAAACATGTGAGACAAGTGCTCCTTGATCCCGTTGCGTTTGAAGGCGCCAAAATCCATGACCCAGTTTCGATCGTCCAACGAACCTTGAAAGGTCACTTTGAATTCCATGGCGTAACCGTGCAAAAACCGACAGTGTGAGTGGTTGGCGCGCCACTGACGAAAGCAGGTGGAATAGCCGGAAAAACGTTTGGTGCTGTAATACATGAATCATCCAATGTGAAAAGGTTATGCTATTGAATATGGCATATTTACACAAAATCAATTGAATAGGGTGAGATCTTTGTACTTCAGATGCCTGAATTCAACCCTTTGATGCAAACGCTGCGCCAAAATTCTGGATGAGAACCACTGCGTCGGCTGTGTTTGAATCCGATGACGCAAGCGTATTTGTGGGTGCTGTGAAAGTGTCTACACCGTTTAGGAATCATACCAATCGGGCTTGACCAAGGCTTGATAGTGCTCGACATTGAATGGATTGACCCGTTGCTTTAAGGCTTCAATGGCCATCTTCGCCGAGACTTTGGTGAACCAAATGTACATGTCTCGCTTGTAGTCAACTTTGCTGAACAGTCCGCGCAGGAGCCACTTTCGATTGACGAACTGCTCATTCATTCGATAGAGTTCCATTGCGATTTCATCTTTGGTCATGTAGTCAGAGTCCAGAACCGGTGTCAGCCAGTCAAAGTTGTCAAAATCTTCTTCAGTGATGTGCCCATTTCGGATGGCGTCATCGTAGATGGGGGTTCCGGGAACGGGTGTAATGGGGTGAAATGCTGGGAAGTCAACGTCGAGTTGTTTGGCCATGTCGACTTGAAGTTTGAGGGTGTCTTGGCTTTCATTTTTGACACCCACGATGAAGGTGCACTGAATGAAGACTTCAGGGTAATGTTCCTTGAAAATGCGGACGGCCTCAGTCGCGACGCCGCCGGCATAAAACCGTTTGTCTAGTCCCTTGAGGTTGTCGTCTTCTGCTCGTTCCACACCGATGAGGATGTGGCTGAGTCCAGCGCGAACTTGTGCTTCCAAGATGCCTTTTTTGTGATCCCGCACCACACAATCGGCCCGCATAAAGGTCATCCACTTGGTTTTCATGCCAGAGCGAATCATGGCTTCTGAGAATTCCAAGTTGAACTTTGGATCGATGTTCCAACTTTCATCGACCCACACATAGGAACGTTTGCCGTATTGATAGTAGAGTTCTTCGACTTCTTCCATCATTCGATCGACCGATTTACTTCGCCATCGAGGCGACAAGGTTTCATTGCCGTCGGCATCGACTTTGCGATCTGCCATGGTTGTCCACCACGCACAGAAAGAGCATTTGGACGTGCATCCACGAGAGTGGTGCAGGGTTGTGCCGCCCGGTGAAAACAAATAGCGACTCTTTCCATAGAGGTGCATCGGCATCATGTCATAGGCAGGTCTCGGTAGATCATCAAGGTGTTTGACCAACGCCACCGGCCGCGTTTTGACCATTTTGCCGTCGCGTCCAAATGCCACACCATCGATGTTGTCCCAATTGTCACCACCAGACTCAATTGCCCGCAGGATGTTTGCAAACGTGACTTCACCTTCCCCAACACAGATGAGGTCGATGTTTGGATGGTTCGCGTATCGGTGCGCCAAATTGGTAAAGTGTCCGCCACCCGCAACGGTGATGGCCTCAGGAGCGGCTTGTTTGCAGAGTTCAAAGAACCGCAGGGCTTCCGTGGCGTAGAGTGCGTGGTTTTCACCACAGCCGATCACGTGGGGTTTGAAGTCTCGAACTTCGTGGTACAGTGACCGCCAGCCAATGTGTAGGGGCATGCAGTCCACAACTTTGACCTCATGTCCTTCAGCCCGTGCAACTGCAGCCAAGGCGGGGAGGGCTTGTTGGAGCAGGAAATTGTCTCCTTCACTGGTATAGGGCCAATAGCATCGTGGGGGTTGAACCAGCAGTACACGCATCATGAAGTCCTTGTGAGCTTGTTGAAAGGAAAGGGTAAACCCAAATTAACGATACACATCACAATGTACAATAGACGATTTTGACCCACTCGTCGAATTCAAACGGGCTTTTGGGCCATCACCATCCACGCACGGTTGAGTTTTTGTGAGATTGGGTGGTTTCGCAATGCGTCTTCGTATTGGAGTAAGGATTCGATATCGACATCCCCCATGGCCCACTCAAAGGGGCCCGACAAGGTATAGTGGCTGCGTTGAACCCATTGGACGTCAAAGTTTTTGAGTAGTTTTCGGATGCTTTCCTCTGTATAGGTTCGAATCCATCGATCGTTTGGCACGTGAACAATGTCCCCCTTCAAAAAAGCGTCGAGTGTGTGTGCCCCCACATCTCTAGCCATGGGCCAGCCCCACTGGGCTTCCACACTCATCAACAGGGTTCCACCAGGAGTGAGCGCGCGATGAATGTTTGCCACAACGCGTTCCGGGTCTTCGACATAATTCAATACTTCACAGGCTAGGGCAGTATCAAATTGCCCGAGTTGATCGATGTCGGGCATGTGTTCAGCAGTGCACCAATGAAAGTCAATGCTTCCCGGTGCACCAATCGCGTGAGAGAGGTTGCGCCAAATTGATCGCAAGTCTGGTTCGATCACTTGCACCTCAGCCCCGTTTTGTAAAGGAATCTGACCGAGTCTACCAACACCTCCACCAACGTCCAATACCCGTTTCGCACTGTGCAATGTGTCTGACCACTGTTCTAAGTACAGGGCACGTTCAAGCAGTTTGTCGTCATGCGTCGGTGAATTGGGGTCTAGAAAGTCCATCCACTCGGGATGTTCAGTCCAGTAGCGGACCATGCCTTCAAGGTTTTCCAGAGGGGCTGTTGGTGCAGGGTTGCCCAAATGAATCGATTGGAGGCGGGGATCGAGTGCCGGCAACCAAAAAGACAACCCCAACCACTCTTGGAGTTCAGTGCAAGGGTAGGCACGACCAATGGGTTTTGGAAGAGGGGGTAAGGTGTGTGTGTGTGGAGTGGCCAAAGACAAAGACATGTGGTTTCCAAGAGCAGGGCCTCACACCAATTGGGATCTGGTATGGGTGTTGAACATGAAAAAAGCAAGAGATCTCATGAAAGTGTTTCATAGAGAGTTCTTGCTTTTGTATCCACGGCGCATCACA
>CBFICN010000083.1:0-16218 GCA_965661045.1 uncultured Myxococcota bacterium | reverse complement strand
CTTTACGTCTATAAAAATCAATCCGAATTCTATACACCTCGACGTTTTAATTGAAGTAACTGACTCCTTCACTATACCACTCACGATTTGCCCCTCTTCTTTTGGACATCTTTAATAAACTGTCTGCAAAATATTACCTCCACCTTATACAAACAAAAGCACAAACTCTTTAGCGCAAAGAAAACAATAAGTTTTTACGCCTATATTTTTGAAAATTTTAATTTTACTCAATCATTTAAGCCCATTTAATGAGAGGCTATTCTTTTTGTTTTTGAGCACCACTCTTTTTGTTCTTTGACATCGCCAAAAAATTCTTCCACTGATGAAGGACTTCTCTTTATTAAGGAGAAGTCTTGTACGTCTAGACTTTAGCCATCGTACTTTTCTGATTTACTTTTTATCCCAACCGTTTACTTTGCCGTTCTTTAAATTGGAGTCACCATGATTACTGACCTTATTCAATCCTGTCTTCAACCCAATTATTCCTCTGAACATCATAACAAATTGTTCGAATCCTCAGGATTCACAAAACTCATCAAGAACCTTCTTTCTACAACCAAGTTCCCCGAGAAAATATCGTTTGATGAAGCCATCGAGTTCATTCATATGGCCATCGTAGACAATGGTGGAATTCCAGACCTCGGTGAAACCGACCACATCGAAATAGAGGTGGCATTTTCTTCATGGATCATAGAGGTTCTCATGAGTGCGTTAACAACGTACAACAACCTGTGTACACCTGCCCTGTTGGAATGCACCATCGCATGCTGTCAAAACAACTTTAGCAGACGAGCCTTACACAAATTCATCGTCTCACCCGACCTCAAGAAACTCGTCAACGTCATCGTATCAGACAAGTTTATAGAATCAGAGTTTGAAAATAGCTTATTCTCTTCTAAAAGAGAGCTCCAGCAGACAGCGCTGGGGATTCTCTTTGAGAAACTGGTATCCAAATCAGGCTTCCCAGATAAATGGATGAAGTTTTCTGTTAGACGCCTGAGTGGAACAATCAATTTGTGGGTCAAACACCGCTTAAAAGACGCTGTGCGTAAAGGGCGTAAAAATAATGACCGTTTTGACAACTTCACCAACGACAAAGGAGAAGAAAACTTGGTTCTGGGTACAGCCAACGGTACAAACGAACTCTTAGAACTGAACGAAGACCAAAGAGTCCGAGAAAGACTCACAGAGTTCATTCGGAACATTCCACTCATTGCCATCGTGAATACCATCAAGATGATGGAATCTGAAAAACACTCTTGGGTTTTGTTTTTGAAACTCAACCCAATGAACCTGGTGCAATGGTTGATGGCACATCCAAAGTACTGTTGTCAAGAGGAAACATTTGTGTTCTTAGCCAATGCGGCAAAACTCCCATTGAGCGTCCGCTCTAGATGGCTCAACGAGTTGCCTCATCTAATCGAAGAACTGAGAGATTCACCAACCAGTCATGTGACCAAAGCAAAGGATTTTACCCTCTTTGCCTTTGAGGACGCCTCGGTGAAAAGCATCGAAGCGTTTCGAGATTTAAAAGACCTAACAACCCGTCGTGAAAGCTTTAGACAGCGCAACAACAACACCAATGCAGGAGTCCATATGCTGTTGATTTTGACGTTGCTGACACTCAAAAGCCCTTCACAAAAAGGCAAAAAAGTCTTGGAGTTGTTGTTTGAATTGTACGTAGACAGTGCCAATAAGATATACAAGACCAATTGGCCAATTGAAAAAAGCACCTTGAAACAGTGGGCCCAGTGTGAACAGAGTTTTTCTGCAATCAAAGTTGACTTTATGGATATGGTTGCAAGACTTCGCTATGGGGCCTCTTTTGCTCAATTATCAAAGAAACAGCAAGACAATGTCAAAAAAATCATTCGAATGGTTCGAAATACTGGATACATCATTGCAAAGAGCAAAGTATTTTCCATCACAGCTCGTTAGACAACCGTCTGGAATCCGCATAAAACAGGTTGAGTGCCCTGTTTTTTGTTTTTATAGGACTGTTTATAGAAAAAGTATAACCATTCTATATACTCGGTAAAACCTATTTCACAACAGACTTTTACTGTCACTATTGAAAAAATAACGCCAAGTGTTCCCAAATCTTCACGTTTTTTATCCGAATGTCAAAGGCTCATCGTTTTTGATGGTGTATATTGAGAGTATTCAATATACATTCCAAAACCCAAACATCAAACGTGTATTTATGAAACCTCAAGATATTCAGCGCCTCATCTCTTATGATCAAGGCAGCCTAGAAACAAACAATTCCTATTTAGAAAGAATTCCAACAACACTTCGGTATCCAAATATTACCAAAGCAACATTGGCCAGCTTCACTGAGAGTATACAGCGTTCAATTTTGACCCCAATTGACTTAAAGACTTGGGAACACATCGCGTTGTTTTTAATCGAACCCGACTGGCTCCAAAGCGGAAGTCGAAAACAACTCCGAAATGAACTGGTTGGAACACTCAATGACCATCCAAAATTTTTATTGAATATCTTGGAGCAGTACAGGAATGTAGATGCATTTCATGAACAAATATACACACAAGAAAAAATGCTGTTCACAACAACCGCCTGCATTCGGTTGGTCAAGGATTGTCCTGATTCTCCTGAAGTGAAACACGCAATGATACAACACAAAAATACATTGCTCAACGCCATTCAAAGTGACCCAACCACTTGGTCAGCAACCATAAAAGGGGCCGATTGGCTGATAGAAGAAATACAGGAAGAAGAAGGCGATCTATTTGTCTATTTAAATGAAATATCACTCGTAAAAATACCCCAACAACCGATAGATGTTGTACAGCAAGCGATGGATATGTGGTTTGAAGACAAGTCTCTGGATGAAGTCCATGAAATACGTCAAAACATGACTCAATTTACAGAAATTCTCAAAGATGTAATTTCAGATATTAAAAATCACAATTCATCAAAGTAAGAACAAAATATTTTTCACATATTTTTGTTGCATGAAATATTAAAAAGGGTGTTCAGTTGTTTGAACACCCTTTTGATTTTTGGGATCCACAATTTACTTTGATGCAGGAACCTCAGAAGACACTGGAATGGTCGATGCATCTTCTGACAAAGTTTTCGGAGACTTTGACGTTGAACCAGACACCGTTAAGAGGTCTTCAACAATCATATAGAGCGACGGAACAATTAACAAAATAATGGCCGTTGCAAAGAGCACCCCAAAACCCAAAGAAATTGCCATGGGGATCAAAAATCGCGCTTGCAGGGACTTCTCCAAAATCATCGGTGCCAATCCCAAAAATGTGGTCAATGAAGTCAACAAAATCGGACGGAAACGACGTTTGGCACCATTTTTCACAGCTTCCAAAGGGGTCTCTCCATTTTCGCGATAGGTATTGGCAGCGTCAATGAGCACCAAGGAATCATTGACCACCACCCCCGTCAAGGCAACGATTCCAAACATTGAAATCACAGACAGAGAGAACCCCATGATCATGTGGCCACCAACAGCACCAACAAATCCAAATGGGATCGCCGACATGATGATGAAGGGCTGCACATAACTTTTAAACGGAATGGCCAACAGACCATAGATGGCCAACAGTGCCAACAAATAGTTTTGGCCCAAAGAAGCCATGGTTTCTCGCTGATCTCGCTGCTCTCCGGCGAACCTCAATTCCAACCCTGGATACTTCTCGACCAACATTGGAAACAAACTGTTTTCGATATCGGTCAACACTTCTCTCGAAGAGGGAACGCCCGGTGCCAAATCGGCTCGAACATTGATAGAACGCACCCCATCTTCACGCGTAATGGATGTTGGGGCTTGTCCACGAGAACGTTCCGCCACTTGTTCAAGCGGCACAAATCCACCACGGGGTGTACGAATTCGAATGTTTGCTACGTCATTTTCGACAGAGCGCTCTGCCTCAGGCAATCGAACCATGGTTCGACGTTCCAATCTGCCCACCTGCTCTCGAAGGGCTTCTGCACCAAAGAACGAAGAGCGAAGCTGTCTTGCAATCTCACTGCTGGTAAGCCCCAAACTTCGGCCTTCTGGTAATATCTGATAGTCCAGTTGCTGTTTTCCGGCGGAGAATGTATTTTCAATACCGATCAGCGATGAATACCCTCTCAACAAATCAGCCATCTCTTCCGATGCTGCAGACAAAGACTCAAAATCATCTGAAGTCAACTGAATATCCACGGCCGCACCAGCACCAGGGCCATCCAAATTGGTATTGTACTTTAGATTTTCAACGCCGGGCAAAGGGGGCATGTTCTCTTTGATTCTGCTCGACAATTCTTCAGCACCAATCTCTCTAAATTCTGCGGACACCATTTCAATCGTTACAGCAGTCAAATGCGACCCTTTTGGCACTCCAGTTCGACCGATTGGACCAGCTCCGACAGTAGAAAATATTCCCTTGACGATGTCTTGCTCTTCGAGTTGACTCAGCGTTTTGTCAATCGCACCTTCAATGCTGCGCTGCACATGGGCAGTCTGCTCAATCGGTGCACCATAAGGCAGTTTGGCAGAGATGCTAATTCGATCACTCTCAATCTTGGGAAAGAACGAGAATGGCAACAAACCACCACCGACAACGCCAATCGACACAAAGAACATTGCAATGGCAATGGCAAACGAAGCATATCGAAATCGAACGGCCAAATCCAAAACTCTATCAAAAGGTCCTTGGATAAACCGATCGAGTCGAACCGCAACCCACTCTCTTGGACGGTTCAGCATTTTCAACAACGCTCCCGGTTCTTTGTCACTCATGTGCCCCAAGTGAGCAGGCAGTACAAAGAAAGACTCCACCAGCGACAGCAACAGCACCGAAATCACAACGGTTGGAATCAGTCCAAAGAACTTACCAGACACACCCGGTACGAGCAACAACGGAGAAAAGGCCGCCACAGAAGTCAACACGGCAAAGGTCACCGGCACCGCCATCTCACGAGCACCTTCAACGGCTGCATCCAACCAAGGCAATCCCTTCTCGCGTTTCTCGAAAATGTTTTCCCCGACGACGATGGCATCATCCACCACCAACCCGAGAGTCACAATGTAGGCAAACAGGGAAATCATATTGATGGTCGCACCCGTTTGACCCAACAAAATGAACGAGCCCAAAAAGGAAATGGGAATTCCCATCGCAACCCAAAAGGCCAATCTAAACTCTAAAAACAGCGCCAAAATCACAAAGACCAGAATCAATCCGATTCGTGCGTTGTCCACAAGAAGTTGAATACGACCCTTCAATATTTCTGATGAATCATTCCACACCGATACACTAATCGCGCTGGGAAGTTCAGACTCAAGCCGCGATTTATATGTTTTAACAGCCTCTGCAACGGCTGTTGGGGTTTGATCCCCCACTCGATAGATGACCAACCGCACTGCGCGCTCACCGTTGTAATAGGACTCCTCATCTGTATCTGCATACCCATCGGTGATGGTGGCAATGTCTCCCAATCTCAATTCAGCACCTTGAAAAGAAGAGCGCACGATGATGTTTTTAAAGTCTTCAAGACTCTTTTTGCGGTCCGCTACTCGAACCAAGATCTCCCCGTTGTCTGTCTTCACTCCCCCACTGGGAAGTTCCAACGATGCAATTCGAATCTGCATGGCGACATCGTCCAACGTCAGACCATGAGATTCTAAAGTTGTCTTGGGCACTTCGATGCTCATTTCCAATTCGGGTACGTCCACAACCTCAACCTGGGTCACGTTTGGGTCCTTACGAATCTCAGAACGGGCATTTTCAGCGAGTTGATGCAGGGTAGCCAACTCCTGATCCCCACTCAAAATGAGTGTGATCACCTCTCTTCGCAAAGACAATTCTGCCACCTGAGCCTTTTCAGCATCTTCAGGAAAGGTTGTGATGCGATCCACAGCCGCCTTTACATCATTTAAGACCTTGTCTGGTTTGGCATCGGTCAACAATTCAACGATGACCGACCCTGCATTTTCAGAGGCATTGGAGTTCAACCTCTTGATACCGTCAATCCCTCGCAATTCTTCTTCTACCGCCAAAATGATCCCCTGCTCGACTTCCTCTGGGGACGCACCGGGATATGGAACCGTCACAGAGATGATGTCGATGCTAAATTCAGGAAACACTTCTTGCTTGGTTTGAAGAACGCTGAAGAAACCAGCGAGCAACAAGATGCCCATCAGCAAATTGGAGGCAACAGAATTCCGTGTCATCCAGGCTACTGCACCACCAATTCCATCAGTTTTAGAAGGTTGTTTATCCATGATTACTCCACGTATGAAATATCAAATAGTCAGAATGCTTCACTACGATTACTCACTCAAAATATTGAGTGACGCACCATAGATTGGATAGGACAGAGCCGTTGTCACAATGCGATCGCCCGAAGACAACCCTTTTGTCAGTACAACATCCGATTGGTCAAACCAACCCACCTCAACATCTTTTCGAGCGAGTTTGTTCTCGGCATCGGCAACCAACACATACTGTCCTTCTCTGAGGGCTGTTGAAGGAATGCGCACGGTCTGTTGTACAGACCGCCCCTCCAAAGTCACATCAACATAGGAGCCAATCAACAAAGGTAAGCCTTCCCCATCCATCGGGTCATCAATCGCAATACGTAGATTGATGGTTCGAGCTTGTGGATCCAATTCGGACTCTAGACCGAGCACGTGCCCCTCTTTGTGAACCGCGATCTGATCAGACACCTGAAAGGCTACATCGGCTTTTGAACCAACGTCACCTGTAATACCGGGAATCAACAATGTAGACAAACTCGACGTTGGAACCGATACCCGCACTTGAAACTCCTCAGTGCCTTGCAAGGTGGCCACCGGACTTCCACCAACCACTTGCCCTTGCTCCAGTTGCTCGGTTTTGATCATGCAATCAAATGGCGCCCTCAATACAGTTCTAGACAGAGACAATTCTGCTCGTTCTAACCCAGCCTCAGCGGCTTCTACAGTGATTTCTGCCAACCGCAACTGTGGGGTTCTGGCAGCCAACTCTGGTGCTTCACCGGTGTTGCCCAACAATTCCCACTCACGTTGTGCATCTTCAACACGCTCACGCTCAATTGTCAGGTTGAGTCTGGCTTGCTCCACGCGACTGTGTTCTTGTGCCACCGCCAGTTTGTAATCTGTTTGTTCAATTTTGGCGATGGTGTCCCCTTTGGAGAACCGACGACCCGGTCTCAAGTCTGATGCAACATACACCACTCTTCCTTGAACTTGGGGTACGAGATTGACTTGGTGGCTGGCTTGAACCACACCAGAGGCATAGACCTTAACCAGTTGCTCTGATTGATTCGCTTCAATCACCTCTACTTGTAACGGTGGGGGCTCTACATCAACACGCTGTTCTGCTTTACCGGAGCGAATGAGTCCGACCATCGAGGCCGCACCAGCCAAGATGATTACAAAGGGCAATACAATTTTTTTCATGGTTCCTCCTGCATTCAGGAATTTACTTATTGAGATAAAAGTGTGAGAGATTGAATGGTTTGCAACCGAATTCGTACGGCGTCTCGATGGGTTTGCACATCCGTCAACGCGGCTTGTTGATTCGCCTGCTGGGTTGACAAAACCGTGATGTACGGTGTCAGTCCTTTTTGGTAACGACGGACAGCTTCTTGATAGGCCAAGGAAGCGGTTTGAGACTGTTCTTCCACCAATTGTTGAATCTGAGTCTGCTGTCGTTCTGCCAACAAGGTCTGATGTATTTCTTGCTCTGCCTGCAATCGGACCTTTCGAAGATTTTCCTCAGCAATGACCAGTGCCGCGTTTGCTGACTCTACTGAGGCCAGTTTATTGCCACCTTGAAAGAGAACGAGATTCAAAGAACCACCGGCTGACCAAGCATCCAACGTATTCCACTCTGCCCCCTCTTCTCCACGATAATTGGCCTGACGAGAAAGTTGACCGTTCACTGCCAACGTCGGCATCAACTGAGCATAGGCTGAGTATCGACGCTTTTGCGCTGAGTCCACCCTCTTTTGCGCAGCCCGAACATCCAATCGACTGGAAAGAATGGAATCGATATCCACGTCATCGTAGACAGAAAAAGTGGGAAACTCCGACTCGCGAAGCAGGTCACTGGTTTGGCTGGCAGAGCGACCAAGCAAAACCGCCAGTCGCTGTTGGGCAAGTTCAACCTGCTGTTCTGTGCGCAACACCTGTGTCTGCAACGCTTGATGCTGTTGTCTTTGCTGTAACACATCTAAAATGGTGGCTTCATCTCGTTCTTGTCTCATCGCAGAGATTTCAAGCATCGTCTGTGCAGAGGTCGCTTGCTCTTGCGCTATTTCATACTGCTTCTGTACAGCAAGGGCATCGTAATACGCATTGGCAATGGACATAGACAACATTCGAGCCCCGTTGAGGCGGTCTAGTTCAGAAGCTTGAGCGTCCAATGTCGCTGCCCGTTGATTGGCGATGCCTGAACCCCAAATATCCAAAGGCAAGCCCACCTGCAACGCCACGTTTCCAGAGGTAAACAATGTTGTGTCATCATCCTCTTCTTCAGCCGGTGCGGTTGGATCTGCTGGAAACAAGTCATCCAAGTTCGATAAGCCAAAACCAAACCCCAAAGCATCGGCAGGCTGGGTATTCATACTGCCAGCAATAGAGAGCGACGGTAGAAATGACGCCCGCAACTGCTTTGATATGCTCTGAGCCTGTTCCACTCGTGCCAAAGCAATCGAAACGTCTGGGGCAGAATTCAAACCTTCTTCAATTAGATCGACCACATAAGGGTCTTCCCAATTACTCCACCACTGATGCTCTGCTGATACTCTGTCTGTGGATACTTCCGCCATGACAGAAGCAATCATCATCCATAACACCATCATTTATTCTCCTTCTGATCAGTCGTCGAAGTGGTAAGCCCATGCCACAACACTTCGACGATTGAAGCCACATACTCTTCATCTGTTTGCGTTAATTTCGTGTCTCGAATTAAATGTATTCGGAGCGGTCGGTGTTGCATCGCCCCAATCAATGTCAATGCGATCGACTCAGGATGAACCGTCGACCGAATCCGCCCCTGCTCCTGCAATGTTTGCACCCACTGCGTGAGGTATTGACGTGCCAAAATTGGTGGTGCGTCATCGGGCAAAGGACCGTCAAAACACATGCCGGATGCGTGTAAACTCGCAAAGGAAGGCAACACATCTTCGAAAAATCGCATCATCTCCAAACACAACCGTTCCAATTGCACACGCACTGGCTCATCGTTGGGCCCCGCCTTCAAACGCGCCATCATTTCTGTTGCCTTTTGTGCCGTTGGTGGTAAAAGAATGGCAGCTTGTAAAAGATTGCTTTTGGATCCAAAGCGTTTGAACAACATCGCTTGAGACACACCAAGCTGGTCTGCAATGTATTGAGTGGACACACGACCCCCTTGTTCAGCAATACAGTGTCGCACAGCTGTCAAGATTTCCTCATCTGATATTTTCTTTGGTCGCATAGATTTCCACTAGTAAGTAAGTACTCACTTACTATATAGCCCTACGAAAAACGAAAGCCAGTGACCTTTACAAAACTTCACAAACCAAGATGAATTCACACTCAAAGCAGCCCAGTCTAGTTGAGTCTAGTTGGAAAAAATAAGGTGATATACTGTTTGTGTAGTTAGAATTGGTGTTCGCTACGGGGGTGGTCTCAAGGGATCACCCTTTTGTTTGTTGAATGAAGAGAAGACACAACTTCTACCAAATTCAACGTTTCAAGACTGCTCAACCCTTCAAAATCGAGAGTTGACTGGGCTCGAAGTTCAAACGATGAGACCAGGCAGTCCCCTGACGATATCGTTCAAATAGGCTATCGACGGACAACACAGACTGATCGAGTAAATGCTTTCGAATCTTGTTGCGCTCCCAAGAGATTCTCGCCACATCGCTGGTGGGATTCCCACCGTACTGGATCCAACGTTCCAACGCAATCGAAGAGTCCATCCACCCACCAGACTCCAAACGTTCTTGAGCATATACCCACAGCACTCGAACCACCTCTCCTTGCAACGACGCACTGTTTCGACCTTGCGTAAACACCGCCTTCAATTGCTTGGGATAAATATCTAGACGACACTGTTCATCCGACAACACCAGTGTACTCTCCACCGATGGCGCGTAGTTTTGAGGAATCCACAACCGAAAAGCCTCACCGTGCATCACAAAGGAAGCCCCGTTTTGCAATACGGGCCCTTCTGGATCGACACGATACCCAGCGTCTCCAATGTGCAGACCTTGAAATTCTGAAATTGGAACCAACTTGTTGGCGTTCAAAGACTCCACCATCGCTTCAGGAGGAGATTGATCGAACAGCTCCAGCATCACCACGTTGGGATTGCGAAAGTATATTCGGTCCTGAAATGTTCTCCATCCGTGTGGAAGAACCCCACCCTTTCCTTTGGTGTCCTCTTCGGAGTTCAATGCGCGCCACACCCATTGACCAGACATCCACCGGACCTCTAGCCAAAACAACGGCAAATTCTTCACTGGAATACTTCGCATGCCAAATTCTGGACTGCGACCAAAGCCATTGCTTTCCAACAACGGCAACCGTTTGACCCGCAACCCGTATTTGAGCAAAATCATTCCCACGGATAAACTCCTTTGTAAAGATGCGTTATGTCTTTTTGATTGCGATTCATCTTAACACACTCATGAATCACTTCTAGTATCTTTTTTGATAATTTTAATATCTCAAACAATCATTGGAGTGCCACCGTGCCTGTTTTCCCAACGACAAGAATGCGTAGAAACCGACAACATGATTGGAATCGCCGTCTCACCCAAGAGCACCACTTAACGGTCAACGATTTAATTTGGCCACTGTTTGTCCACGAAGAACCAGACAACCATCCAATTCAATCTCTGCCTGGACAATACAGGTGGAGCATCGAGTCGTTGTGTGCACAAGCAAAGGAGGCTGAGTCCCTCGGAATCCCCGCCATTGCACTTTTTCCAGCCACATCGGCAAACAAAAAGACACCCAATGGTGAGGAAGCCCACAACCCCAACAACCTTGTTTGTCGTGCGATGTCTGCCATTCGAAGTTGCACCAACAACATTGGCATCATCGCCGACGTGGCTCTTGATCCCTACACCAGCCACGGTCAAGATGGCTTGCTTCGAGACGGCGTCGTCGTCAATGATGAGAGCCTTGAAGCCCTTTGCAAACAAGCCGTCAATCAAGCTCGGGCTGGATGCCACGTCATCGCGCCTTCAGACATGATGGATGGACGAATCGGTGCCATCCGTGAAGCCTTGGATGAGGAAGGGTTTCAAAACGTATCCATCATGGCCTATTCAGCCAAATACGCGTCTGCCTTTTACGGTCCATTTCGAGATGCCGTTGGTTCAAAAGGCTCATTGGGACAGGGAGACAAGCGCACCTACCAAATGAACCCTGCCAATCAACTCGAAGCCCTCCATGAAGTCGAAATGGACATTGAAGAGGGTGCCGACATGGTTATGGTCAAACCGGGCATGCCCTATCTAGACATTCTCCATCAGGTCAAAAGTCACTTTGGCAAACCGACATTTGTTTATCAAGTCAGTGGAGAGTATGCGATGATCAAAGCTGCCAGTGAACGTGGCTGGCTGGATTGGGACGCCTGTATTGCTGAAAGTTTAGTGGCTTTTAAACGCGCTGGGGCCGATGGTATCTTGACCTATGCTGCTTTGGAAATGGCCAAAAAACTCAATGGCTAAAGCGTCACTGTCTATACAAACACAAAAAGGGAGGCTTGCCTCCCTTTTCTTTTTCAAAACCCAATCTGTTATTGACTGGAGCTTCGATACAAGCCTTTCACGCTTCTCGTTGGCTCATGGCTCAGTAACGGTCCTTTCCAAAGAATGGTGGAATGTTGGAACCAGAACTCTGATTGCTTGGCTTCGAATTGGGTTTCCCGCCGAACAATCCTGCTTTAGGAAGACGTGTTCCTGAAGTGGGACGCCCTGTCGATGGAGACTTCTTTGGTGTCGAACCTGGCACAGCCGTACTCGGTTGCCACCCTTCTTGGAAATCCGTTGCAATGACGGTTACGCGAACTTCTTCGCCCATATCTTCGTCGATGATCCAACCCCAAATCAAGTTCACTTCTTCGTGGGCTTCTTCTTCAATCATTTGTGATGCCTCGGACATCTCCATCAAGCCAATCGTCGACGAGGATGTGATGTTCACCAACACCGAGCGAGCACCTGAAAGACTGACATCGGCCAACAGTGGAGAGTTGATCGCCATCTGAGCCGCCAACATGACGCGGTCTTCATTGGCTGCCTGACCAACACCCATCAAGGCGATTCCCTTGTCTTGCATGATCGATTTCACATCGGCGAAGTCAACGTTGACCTGACCGCTGATGTTGATCAAGTCACTGACGCCCTTAACGGCTTGATACAGCACGCGATCGGCTTTCTCAAACGCTTCACGGACAGTCGTTTTCTCATTGGTGATGGCCAACAAGCGCTGGTTTGGAATGGTGATCAACGTATCGACACACTGTCGCAAGTTTTCAATCCCCAAGTCTGCCTGCTTGCGTCGTCTGGGGCCTTCAAAAGAAAACGGTCGTGTCACAACAGCAACGGTCAATGCACCACATTCCTTGGCAATTTGAGCCACGATCGGTGCGGCACCAGTACCGGTTCCACCACCCATTCCAGCAGCGATGAACACCATGTCACTGCCTTCAACCAACTCCATCAACCGTTCGCGGTCTTCCAACGCACACTCACGCCCCTTGTCCGGATCTCCACCGGCACCCAAGCCGTCTGAACCAAGTTGAAACTTTTGAACGGCTCTGGAACGCTGTAAATCCTGCGCATCGGTGTTGACAACGATAAACTCAACACCCTCCATGCCTTGCAAAATCATGTTGTTGATGGCATTTCCGCCACCTCCACCGACTCCAACAACTCTAATTTTTGCCAACGGCTCTCGTTTTTCTTCAACCATTTCAAATCCCATGGTGTGTCCTCTGTTGTTTCTAAATCTGCTATTCAAAAAGTGAAAAGACTGGTTTCTACGTTCTATTGTTCTTTCTATCCAATCAATGTGTCGACCCAACGTGCTGAAATCGAACGCCCATGGATTGTATGACCATAGTCATTCCCATCTCAACATCAATGGTGGCTTTTGAGTAAAAACCAAGTGTGACACATCAATATGCACTGAAATATCTTGTATTTCAAGTAATTTCAACAGTTTTCTACAGCGTGCTCAATCGTTTTGAATGTAACCGAGTTGCTCGAGTTTTTTCTTGGCGGCCTCATCCAATTCGACACGGGTTGCAGCTTGTCGCTCTAGAATCAGTGAGCCATCCGATGTCGACTCTCCACCGACGAGGTACCAAGGACCTTTTTCTTCACCACCAGCCTGAAAAGAAACCCCTGCATCATAAGGCAATATTTGGAACTGATCACCCTTTTGAACATCCAAAGAAATTCTGTGGCGTCCATCTTTCAAGGCGATGGCTTTTGACAACACGAGTTTGCCATCGGCATCTGCAGTCCACGGCTTGCCCAACAGTTCCTCAGCGCGTTTTTTAAACGCAAACGCAATCTCTGGTTCAGTAGACGATACATCCGTCGTTTCTTTCAAATCCTCTTGCGTGTGAAACAATTCTGACTTTCCAGTATTGAGATCCCACTCCAACCGATACCCACCTTCAAACAACGATAGGCGGTTGGTTTTAAATCGAGTCGTTTCTGCCAGCATTGGACGTTCAGGAACCGACGTGTCTCCAGAGAAATACGGTGACAAATCAATTCCATCGGCTTTGAGCGTTGCGTCGCCCCAAGCCGCGATTGTCGGTGCCACATCGTGGTTCCCAACCCAACCAGAAGACACAACACTGGTCGGTATACCTGAACCGGACACAATCAATGGAATGTGCAGTTGCTCACTGTACAAAGTGTGTGCATGCCCCCAAGAACCACGTTCCCAAAACTCCTCTCCATGATCGGCTGTCACCACCCATTTAATGTCACTTCTTTTGGATCCAATCACATCTGCAAGGCGTTTCAATTGAGCGTCCACATACAGGATTTCTTCGTCATACTGGGCGATTTGATGTTCTTGCTGTGCCTTGCCCACTTTTTTCTTTTTGAAGTGGAAATAGTTTTTGTACCGCAGATCGCCTTTTTTTGGCGCGCGGTCAAATGCAGTGTCATAAGGGGCAGGTGCCTCATAAGCATAATGCACGTCGTAGAAGTGCAGAAACAAAAACAGCGGTTTCTCTGCCGGCTGTTTCGCAAACCATGACAGTGCAGAGTCGATGATGTCTTCGGCTTCAACAGTGCCCGAAAGGTTCTTTTTCTCCGACAACAAATCAAAGTCTTCAAAAAAGTCAAAGCCCCGTTCAAAACCAAAACGTTTGGACACGTACATCGTCGAGACAACACCACCGGTCGCCCAACCGTTGCGCTGCAGTTCCTCAGCCAAAATTGGGGTTTCCTTGGATAGAGAGACAGAATCGTCCACAATGTGGTGCGTTGCGGGAAGTTGTCCGGTAAGCATCGTCGCGTGGGCTGGTAAAGTCCAAGGAGAAGCCGATCGTGCATACTCAAAACGAACGCCATTGTCCGCCAGTGAATCCAAAAAGGGCGATGTTTTGCGCTCATATCCATAAGAGGAAAGGTGATCCGCCCTCAACGTATCAATGCTGACCAACACCACCATCGGTTGTTCACTCACCGGCGCTTCTTGAGTACACCCCAGCATCCACAACCACAATCCCATCATTCCACTCATCACTGCACCCTCACACTGTTTGCATCAACCTTTTATATCCCATCGCTGCTAGCATCACCAATGGCGCCACTGCACCCACGCTGTCGGAAAGAGCCACATCGTAAAAAATACCACCAACAACCCCAGCACCACAGCAGAAATGCGCCGAGGCACAGACGCCCCTTTCCAATTTTCACCCCACTGAACTATTGCCCACGCCGCATAAATCATCAACAGTGGCTCCAACGGCACCCTATATCGAGTCAAGCCTGCCAACAGACTGATGGCCGCGATGTGATACAACCAAATGCCACTGACCAACAGTCCACGACCGCGATGACCGTAGAGCACCAGCCCAATCGTTCCAAACCAGAGCACCGCCAAGTTCCACCCAACGTTCAACACAATAATGGCCTCATCAACCCATCGAGGCAATCCTTGCATGTTCCCCCACCGCAAATGACGGGTCAAAAAAGAATGCGGGTTGAGCATTTGTGCAATCCGCAACGGTATGCGCTGGACAAACTCTTGAGGGTGCGATTTAATCCACTCAACCCCAGCCGCTGTTTGACACTTGTCTCGTTCAACGGGCTCATTTTTCTTGGCACAGGGCTCTCGTCCAGACTCCGTGTGGCGTTCAAACGCAATATTGCTCAATGGTCCGTTGCCCCAGTCGAATGCAATCGGTTCAAAGTCATTGTTCCCCAACCACATCATTTGCCCCAACGTGCGATCGGAGATCATAAAGGAATCAAATTTCTGAGAAGCGTAAGTAGAGTACGGAGCCACCGTCAATACAGCCCCAAAGACCAACACAGCACTTTGCTGCCAAGCCTCTGCGCTAAACCACCGTCTCCAAATCACCGACACACAGAAAATGGGGAGCATATATGTCGCCACACCCCGAAAAAGCACGCACACGCCCACAAGCAACCCCGTGGTCAACGCCAAACGCAGTTTGTTCGAAGAGTCTACTAGTTGCGCCTTTTGTGTTTCCTCTGCTTCACCACGTTCTTGCGTCAGTCGATCAAAGAAGTACACACCCAACAACAACAACCCACCATAAATACACTCGGACCACAATGACTGCGCAAAAAATATCTGCGTCGGACTGAATGCGTACATCCACACCGCCACTTTTCCGACTTGAGAATTGGCAAAGCGACGCCCCGTATGAAAGAGCAACGCCATAATCGCCACCGACAAAATGCACTGGGTGGTTTTGATGCCCGCACCGTAGCCTGTCAACCATTCGTGGATCGACAACAAAAATGGATATCCTGGCGCCCATATCCAACCGTTGGATGCAGTCATCCCCTCTCCACGCAGGATTCGCTCTGACAGCCGTAAATATGTACACTCATCTCGTACACAGGGCCATGAAAGCCAAATCATCACCGGCACAATACGCAGCACAAAGCCGATGAGCATCGCCCGTCGAACAGACTGTCCTTCTTCATACTGTTTCAGCAAAACTGAATTTTGAAACCAAGATCGCA